>CAUVQK010000113.1:0-5054 GCA_963553705.1 uncultured Streptococcus sp. | reverse complement strand
ATAAATAAAGATAAGGAGACTTCTATGCAAAGACAACGTTTTTCACTCCGTAAATACAAGTTCGGTTTGGCTTCTGTTCTGCTGGGAACTGCTCTGGTTTTTGGTGCGGGACAGGCTCAGGCGGATGAGCAGGCGACAGCTAGTTCGTCAGGGCAAGGTCAGCCGACTGCCGCTGTGGTATCAGCGACTGAGCCTGCTTCTCAAGCAGCTACACCTGAGAGTCAGCCGGTAACTCCAGCTGCTGTGGAGAAAGCAGCACCAGCTTCTTCTGAATCGGTAGCTTCAAGTACAGAGCAGACAAGACAGCCTTCTACGGCAGAGGCTAAGGAAGCATCTGCAACTCCTGTAGAGAAAGGAGCGACTTCTTCAAGTGTTGAGAAAGTAACTCAGCCATCTGCCACAGAGACCAAGTCAACAGCTCTAGCTGGTCCAACTGCAGAGTCTCCGGCAGCCGCAAACTCAGAAAAGCCTGCTGCTAATCCTGATGCAACAGCAGAGCCTGCCGCTTCTCAAGGTGCTAAGCCAAGCAGCATCAGCACCAATGAGATTATTAAGGTCCCTCAGACTTGGTCACAGGGTTATAAAGGTCAAGGCCGTGTGGTAGCGATTATCGACTCAGGTCTGGATGTCCATCATGAGGTTCTGAAGATTTCTGATCCGTCAAAGGCCAAGTATCAGACAGAGGCAGCTCTGGAAGAGGCTAAGAAAAAGGCCGGTATTGACTACGGGAAGTGGTACAACAGCAAGGTTGTCTATGCCTATAACTATATTGACGGTGATGACAATATCAAGGAAAAGAACAGTTACTCACATGGTATGCACGTAACAGGGATTACAGCGGGAAATCCCAACAAGAAAGCTCCTAATGATGAGTATGTCTATGGTGTTGCGCCAGAAGCACAAGTTATGTTTATGCGGGTCTTCTCAGACCGTCAACGTACAACAAGCGACGCTATCTATATCAAAGCCATTGATGATGCGGTAGCTTTGGGGGCTGATACCATCAATATGAGTCTAGGTTCAGCAACAGGTTCAACAGTTGATGTCAGCCCTAGTCTGCAGGCGGCTATTGAGCGCGCTCGGGCCAAGGGGGTGAGTGTGATCATTGCAGCGGGTAATGACAACACTTTCGGAAGTGAATACTCTAAACCGCTGGTTGAAAATCCAGACTATGGTCTAGTTGGCAGTCCTTCAACAGTAGAAAGCTCTATCTCAGTCGCTTCTGTCAATAATACTGTCCTGACAGAGGAAGTCATGGAAGTGCGTGGTCTGGAAAAGAACGATAAGCTTTTGAACGGTCATTTCAGCTACTCCATGGGTGAGACAAATGCAACCTTTGAGAAGGGCAAAGAATATGAGTATGTCCATGTTGGTCTTGGCCGTGAAGAGGACTTTGCTGGTAAGGATTTGACAGGGAAGCTGGCCCTTATCCAGCGTGGTTCCTTTACCTTTGCTGAAAAGGTTAGAAATGCTATCAGCCATGGTGCTGTTGGTGCTCTGATCTACAATAATGTCGACGGAGCTAACCTAACGATGAGCCTGGACAGTGAATCTAAAAAGGTTCCGTCAGCCTTTATCAGTAAGGAATATGGAGAGGCTTTGGCAGCTGGTAATTACAAGGTGGTCTTTAATGGTCTTAAGGTCAATCGGCCGCATCCAGGAGCAGGTAGTCTGTCTGACTTCTCTAGTTGGGGCGTAACGACAGATGGTTTGCTCAAGCCAGATGTGACAGCACCAGGTGGCGATATCTACTCATCGCTTAATGACAATACCTATGGCTCTATGAAGGGAACCAGTATGGCTACGCCTCATGTGGCTGGTGTAGCGGCTCTGGTCAAGGAATATCTCCTTCAGCACTATCCAGACTTAACACCTGCCCAGAATGCCGATTTGGTCAAAGCCCTCATCATGTCTACAGCCAAGCTGCACGTCAACAAAGAAACTGGTGTCTACACCTCTCCGCGTCAGCAGGGTGCTGGTATCGTAGATACGGCAGCGGCTATTTCTACCGGCCTATATGTGACAGGGGATAATCAATATCCTAGCGTTTCCTTGGGCAATGTTCAAGACAGCTTCACCTTTGATGTTACGGTTCATAATATCACTGATAAGGACCGGACGCTGAAGATGATTGTCAATACCAACACGGATGCGGTCAAGGATGGCTACTTTACCCTGACACCGCGCAAACTAACCGAAACGGTCTGGCCAGAAGTCACCGTCAAGGCTCACAGCAGCCAGAAAGTGACGGTCAAAGTCAATACAGCTAAGTTTGCGGAAGAGTTGATCAAGCAGATGCCGAACGGCTATTTCTTAGAAGGCTTTGTCCGCTTTGTGGATCCAGCAGATGACGGCGATGTTGTTAGTCTGCCATTCATGGGCTTCCGCGGGCAATTCCAAGATCTTCCAGCTGTAGAAAGACCAATCTATGATCTGGTCCAAGAAGGCAAGTCAGGCTTCTATTATCCAGTGCCAGAGGACAAGAGTATCCTATCTGATGACAATGTATCTTCCCTTGTGACAGAGTCAAATGATACACTCTACTCTACCGGTCGAACAGCTGCTCGTAGCTCAATTGTACTGGGAACTGCAGAAAATGCTGACGGTAAGCATGTGCTACAGCTGGGAGCAGATGGCAAGATTCGTCTAGCCTTCTCACCTAATGGTGATGGCAATCAGGACAGCATCCAGTATCGGACAGTTCTCTATCGCAATATCAATAATCTGACGGCTAGTGTTTATACGGCAGATGATAAGGACTATCGCTTCCCAATCTGGCAGAGCAGCACGATTAGAGAAGGCCGCAAGAACTATTATAGTGGTCAGTCAGACAATCCTAAGTCCTACCTACTAGAAGATACATACTGGGACGGTCGTGATAGCAAGGGTGAGAAGCTGGAAGATGGCCTCTATACCTATGTGGTTCGCTATACGCCAGATGTGCCAGGTGCTAAAGAGCAGCAGATTAGCTTTAACCTGCAGATTGATAATCAGAAGCCTTTGATTAGCTCAGGCTATATCAGTACCAAGGATGGTGCAGAAACCTTTACAGCTCGTAAGCCAAAAGATGTTGGCAACGGCGGTATTTTGAGAGAACAGGTCTTCTATCTGCAAGCAGATGAAAAAGGGAAAGAGACCTATAAAGCAGTGGATGATTTTGGCATTGAGCGTGATTACGAGCGTCGGGTTTACATCTCAGCCAATGCAGATGGCAGCTACACCTTGCCAAAAGGAGTGGACAAGTCTAAGATCTTCTATGTGGTAGAGGACTATGCGGGGAACCGTGATGTCATAGCTCTGTCAGAACTAGTCAGTGCTGAAAATGATGGTCGTATCCGTGTCGCTCTGGTAGATGCTAATACGCATCAAGATGTATCTTCGACCTTTGTCTATCGGATCAAGGACAGCAAGGGCAAGTATGTCGAACTGGACAAGGGCAAGCAAATCAACGCTCTGCCATTTGGCCGCTATACAGCAGAGATCTTTACTTATGATAAGGATGAGCTTCGTTTCTACAGCGCTCTGACTCAGGATTTTGAGCTGACAGCCCAAGATAGCTTTAAGACGATTGAGTTTCTAGTCAAGAAGCTAGTCTTTGCACCGGTCAGCGTTGCCTTTGATCAAGCTGTTCCGAAGAATACCCAAGTGGTTCTCAAGAATAATAATGGCGATGCCTATACGCTTCCAGCAGAACTGTTTGGCAAGCATGCCTTCGGAAGATCCGTAGCAGCTGGATTCTACTCTGTCTTTGTCAACCTGCCGACTGGTTATGAGCTCTGGGAAAATGAGCCGACTGTCGAGGTCAAAGAGGGCAAAAACAACCTGCTCAAGCTGGGAGTTATCGTCAAGTCAGGCTTGCTGGCAGCTGTCAATCAGCAGTCTAGTCTAGTCGGCACTGCTCAGTATTACAATGCTTCTGCAGCGAAGCGCACAGCCTACGACCAAGCATATCAGGCAGCCAAGGAAGCTTTGACAAGTAAACTGACCCAAGCGCAAGTTGATGCCGTAAGAGCAAAATTAGAAACAGCATCTACTAATCTAGACGGTAAGGACTCTGACTTTGCTGCGGTTAAGGCGGCTGTGGAAGCTTATGCAGCTACCACTAAGACAGGTGCTTATGCCAATGCTAAGGATAGAACTCGCCGCGCTTATGACAAGGCCTTCCAAGCAGTGGCTCTGCTCTTGGTGCAGGACAAGGTGACCCAGGAGCAAATTGATACTGCTCTAGCTCAGTTGACTACAGCAGAGAAGAAGCTGGATGGCAAGGTGACCAACTTCGCTAACCTCAAGAAATTAGTTGATGATGAAGTGCATTACCAAGCCATCAGCAATAAATTCATCTATGCTACTGACGCGGTTAAGGCAGCTTATCTAGAGGCTTATGCACAGGCAAAGGCAGTCTTGGCGGATCCAGGTGCTAGCCAGGAAGATGTCAAAGAAGCTATTGCCAATCTCAGAGCAGCCAAGAGAAAACTTGATGGCAGAAAGCCAAGAGTCGTAAAACCGAAAAAACCTAAACAAGTCTAATTGGTTTTCAAGTCAGTTAAAATCCCTTAAGTTGAAACTTGAGGGATTTTTATAATGCAAAAAATGCTCCTGATTATAATTTATTCAAGCAGGAAGAGTTTGACGGGAGTTTATATTTTTTACTCAATCCAAACAATAAATTTTATAGTACTATGTAGTCAAAAACGAAATATTGTGTGATATAATAAAACTGAGGAGAGCTATTTTGTATAAAACACTTTAACAAAAGGGAGATTAGAAGGAAGAGAAATGAGTTTTAAGGTAATCAGAATAACTGAAGATAAAATTTACTTAGGGGATGAACAGGGAAGTTTTACAATTGTGCCGAAAGATGATTTGTCTTATGATGAATTGAAAATCGGAGATATGGTAGATTATTATCAAAGCGATGAAGGTTCTTTAATTATTCCAGTCACCAATTCAACATTCAGGAGGCGAAATGATTCAGTTAAAGTCAAAAAAAATAGAGTGGGATGGGTTGTCCTCTCTGTAGTCCTTTTTATAGTCTTTGTAGTTGGCTTATTTAT
>CAUVQK010000112.1:0-5078 GCA_963553705.1 uncultured Streptococcus sp. | reverse complement strand
ACAATAGTTTCTCTCTTTGCTGCCCTCTTGATGATATCAGTCTTGACCTTTCTCTTGGCCAAGCTATCCTCGGCTGATCAAGCAGAAAACTATTTAAGAATATCTAAGATTCAAGTGACTCCTCAATCCTTGGAAAAGGCCAGAGAATATCTGGGACTCAATCAACCTTGGCCCCAGCAGTATCTAGCTTGGCTGACTAAGGCCCTTCGTGGGGATTTTGGGACGTCTTATCTATTAAAGGTTCCTGTCCTGCCCTTGGTGCTGGAGCGTTTCCAGTCGACCCTTTCTCTAGGCCTGACATCTTTTGCTCTCATTTTGCTTACGTCCATTCCTTTGGGGATTTTTAGTGCAGTCTACAAAGGTTCTCTCTTTGATAAGGTCACTCGCTTTTTATCCTTTTCCAGCGTTTCCATGCCCAGCTTTTGGCTAGGCTACATGCTGATTGTGATTTTTGCTGTTCAGCTCAGATGGCTGCCAGTTTCGGGCAAGCAGGATTTTAGCAGCTTGATTCTTCCTAGTCTGACCCTTAGCATGTCATTGATTGGCCAATATACCGCTTTGATCCGCAAGGCTGTGCTGGAGCAGATGAACAGTGTCCACGTTGAAAATGCCCTCCTGCGTGGAGTCAGCAAGTTCTTCCTGGTTAAGAATCATCTTTTGAGAAATTCCCTGCCAGCCATTGCGACAGGCCTGAGCCTGACCTTGGTCTATCTCCTGACAGGCTCCTTGATTGTCGAAGAAGTCTTCTCCTGGAATGGTGTCGGTTCCCTCTTTGTAGATGCGCTCCAGTCTGTGGATCTGCCCATTATCCAGTGCTGTATGCTTTTATTTGGCCTATTATTCTTGGGAAATAATATTCTAACCCAGCAGCTGCCGCTCTGGATAGACCCTAGAGTCAGAAAAAGGAGGAGCAATGTCTAAACGATTTATTTTTTCAAGTGTCATTTTGCTGGCCCTCTTCATCTGCGCTCTCTTTGCTCCCTTTCTATCCTCTTTTGATCCCCAGCAGGTAGAAATCTCAAACAAACTAATGGCACCTGACGCTGTTCATCTGCTGGGAACGGATCAGCTAGGTAGAGATGTCTTGTCTCGTCTGCTGCACGGGGCTCGTTATTCTCTCTTTTTATCCTTGACTATCAGTCTGCTGGAAGTGGTTATCGGTGTGACAGTTGGCTTGCTCATCGGATGGTACCAGGGAAAGGCTGAAGCGACCTTCTTATGGTTTGCAAATGTTATTTCCGCCTTTCCTAGCTTCCTGCTATCGCTAGCTACAGTTGGGATATTGGGCCAAGGAATGACCAATATGGTTCTAGCCATTGTCATCATAGAGTGGGTTTACTATGCAAGGGTGACAGCCAATCTGGTCAAGAGTGCCAAGGAGGAAGCCTACGTCATTTCTGCCCAGACCATGGGCCTCTCTCAGATTCATATTCTCAAAACTCATATCCTGCCCTTTATCTACAAGCCTATTTTAATTATTGTGCTGATGAATATTGGGAATATCATTCTCATGATTTCTGGCTTTTCCTTTCTGGGAATCGGTGTCCAACCCAACATTACCGAGTGGGGCATGATGCTGCATGATGCTAGAAGCCATTTTCAAACGGCAACTTGGATGATGCTGGCGCCCGGACTGGCTATCTTTCTGACTGTGGTCGCCTTTAATCTATTTGCTGAATGCTTTGAAGAGAAAGGCTGGAAACAGATATGGAAAAAATAGCAGTAAAGCAACTGACAGCCCAGATTGAGGGAAAGACTATTCTGCAGGACATCAGCTTTGAAGTGGAGGCAGGCCAGTCTCTGGTCATCATTGGGGAGAGTGGTTCTGGCAAAACCCTCTTAACCAAGATATTGATTGGCCAGTTGCCTTCATCCTTGAGTATGCAAGGTGAAGTTCACTATGGTTCTATGTCTCTGGAGCGCAACTCTCTCAAGGACTGGCAGCAACTGCGGGGGAGCCGAGTGGCCTATATGTCTCAAAATCCTATGGCTATGTTCAATCCTTTTCAAACCATTCAAAGTCATTTTTGGGAAACCCTACGCAGTCATAGCAAGATTTCAAAGAGCGCTTGTCTGACTAAGGCAGTAGCTTCTATGAAGGAGGTCAGACTGGGAGATCCGGAAGAACTTTTGAAGAAATATCCTTTTGAGCTCAGCGGCGGTATGCTGCAGCGGGTCATGCTGGCTATCTTGCTTTGCCTAGAGCCAGAGACCATCATTTTGGATGAGCCTACTTCAGCGCTGGATATCCATAACCGAGAGCAGATTATCCTTATCTTAAAGGAGCAGCTGGCTAAGGGAAAGACCCTCATCACAGTGACCCATGATTATCATTTGGCGCAGGAGCTGGGAGGCAAGATGCTTGTCATGTATCAGGGGGCTATCATGGAGGAAGGGTCAGTGGCCAAGCTCCTTGAAAGTCCTTCGCAATCCTATAGCCAAGACCTTATCTTAGGAAATCCATACGAACGGTTGGTGAGAGACGATGCTGGAATGTAGACATGTATTTAAAAAATTCGATGGCAAAATGGTTGTCAAAGACTGCGATTTCACCGTCCAGAAAGGTGAAATGATTGGCCTGATGGGCGAGAGCGGCAGCGGTAAGAGCACACTGGCTAAATTGCTGATTGGTTTAGAAAAGCCCAGTCAAGGCCAGGTCTTACTGGATGGCCAACCCTACTCAGTCAAAAAGTCAGGTGTAAGAATCTTGTTGGTCTTTCAAGACTCGCTCCATTCGGTCAATCCGAACTTTACAGTCGAGCAGGTCTTGACAGAAGCCCTGCCAAAAGATGTGGCTAGAGAAGAGATAGAAGCCATTCTAGAAGATGTTGGTCTGGATAAAAGCTATCTGAATCAGCCAGCGCGCCAACTCAGTGGCGGTCAGCTCCAACGGATTTGCATCGCCCGCGGTCTGCTCTTAAAGCCAGATGTTCTCATCTTTGATGAAGCTCTGAGCGGTCTGGATCCCATTGTTCAAGGCAGGTTATTACGCCTCCTATATGATTTGTGGGAGAAATACCAACTGACCTATCTTTTCATCTCGCATGACTTCAAGCTGAGCTACGCTCTCTGCCATCGGATTTTGGTCATGGCAGATGGGGAAATCGTCGATGAGATAAAGAACTTTGAGCTTCCTATCCAGGCTCATCACCCTGTGACAAAAAAATTGATAGGGGATAAGGGACATTTCACTTGATGCATGCCCCAGCCAGCTAATCTATTTTAAAATTAAACATAAAGGAACATATATGAAACGTACTTTTGAAACAAGAAAACTTTACTTCGGCTTTCCAGTCTTCTTCTTAGGCTATAAGGACGATGTGCACGGCTATAATATTTCAACCTCAAGCTCGGTTTATTCCTTGGGCAGTATGATGGTTATTGCCATGCGTACCAAGGGGAATGCCATTACAGAGATTACCAAGCACAAGCAATTCACTGTCAATGTCCCTGAGAAGGATTTGACCAAAGAGTCTGAAATTGCTGGCTTCAACAGCCGCAAGGACAAGTTTGCCCTGACCGGTCTCAGCTACACAATCGGCGAGACTGTGGATGCTCCGCTGGTAGACCAATGCCCTGTATCCATTGAGTGTCAGGTGCTGGATATGGTCGAATGCGGTGCCTTGACCAATGTCATCGCCCGTGTCACTCGGCGCGTGGTTGATGAAGACTTGATTGATGAGAATGACGCTTTCCGCAGTGACCGCTTTTCTCCTATCAGCTACATGGGAGATGGAGATGGCCGGCTTTACCGCTATTTTAACGACGAGTCAGTCAAGATGGGCTCTATCATCAAAGAAATCCGCAAAGAAGAAGAAAAATAAAGAAACCGCTGAGATTTGAAGAATCTCGGCGGTTTAGTTTTTTATCACAAGCTTTTCTTCCAAGCCAAACTTCTCTAGGAAACGGCTTTGCTCTTCTTGGATTTGAGGGGTCGGATTTTTGACGTTCATGACCAGTTCTATCATTTCTGGATGGACCTCACGCACCAGCTGACTCAGAGCCCAGATAGCTGTAGCGACATGAATCGGATTTTGCCCCTTGTCAATAATTTCCAGCATTTTGGGAATAGCAGAGCGGTCATTGGCATTTGCCAGAGCGATAATGGCATTGCGCTGCAGGATATTTTTCCCCCGCCAGCTGCCGGCCACATGACCGAATTTCTCCTTAAACTGACCGTTGGAAAGCTCCAAGAAAGGCAGGAGCTCTGGATGAGAAAGGTCGGGGTCAATCTCTGTCGCCAGAGGATTATCCAAACCTTTATTATAAGGACAGCAAATTTGGCAGATATCACAGCCATAGATGACCGTCTTAATCTTCTTGCGAAATTCCAGATCCATGACGCCCTTGTCCTGAGTCTGAAAGGACAGACAGCGCTTGGCATCCATGCTGCCATCGCCAATCAGGCAGGAAGTAGGGCAGGCTGTCACGCAGCGATTGCAGTCTCCGCATCCGTAGTCGACAGGCTGATCAGGCTCGATGTCCAGATTGGTGATTAGCTCTCCCAAAAACATATAGGAGCCAAATTCCTTGGAGATGACCAAGCCGTTCTTGCCGATAAAGCCGATTCCTGCTCTTTGGGCTACGGCGGTATCGACCAAGGCGCCCGTGTCCACCATGCCCTTGTACTCAAAATCAGCGGTCAGTTCTTCGATTCCCTTGGCAAGCCGGTCCAGCTTGTCCTGCAGGACATAGTGGTAGTCCAGCCCCCAGCTGTTAGGGGTGAATTTCCCCCGCTTGTAGGCCGTTTTCTGAGGCTGCTGCTTGAGCTTGTGGGGGTAGGCGACCGCGATAGAGATGATGGTCTTGGCTGAGGCTAGACTGAGCTTGGGCTTGATCCGTTCCTCGATGTTTTTATGTTCAAATCCTGAATTTCGCCCTTCGTCTACAGCCGAGAGCAGTGATTTCTCCAGATAGTCGAAATCATCCGCTGTCGTAAAGCCAATCTTAGAAATCCCAATTTCTTTTGCTAAGTTAATAATTTCTTCTTTGATGTTCATCCTTACTATTATAACGGAAAAATGCCAACTTGGCGAATGATTGAGAAAGGCCTACCCCTCTATAGATATACCAATATT
>CAUVQK010000111.1:0-5083 GCA_963553705.1 uncultured Streptococcus sp. | reverse complement strand
ATCTCAGGATGAGCTCGCCTGATGCCCAGAGCCAAGGAAGCTCCAATCAGTCCCAGACCTGCAATATAGACTGTTTTTCTCTCCATGCCCTTCTCCTTACTTCTAAAAGTTCTTGACAAATTCTCGGTGGCGGGCTACAGCCTCCGACAGTTCTTCTAAATTATCCGAAGAGAATTTCTCCAGAACTTCGGTGGCTAAAACTGTCGCCACCACGCTTTCCATGACTACACCCGCCGCTGGCAGAGCCGTAGGATCGCTCCGCTCCACTGTCGCCATATAAGGCTCGTGGGTCTCAATATCCACGCTCATAAGTGGCTTGTAAAGAGTTGGAATGGGCTTCATAACACCGCGCACTACGATTGGCTGACCATTGGTCATACCGCCCTCAAAGCCGCCTAGATTATTGGTCCTGCGAGTGAAGCCATCTTCCTCAGACCAGAGGATTTCATCCATGACTTGACTGCCCTTAAGACGGCCGGCTTCAAAGCCCACACCAAACTCAACTCCCTTGAAAGCATTGATGGAAACGACTCCTTGAGCAATCTTGGCATCCAGCTTCTTGTCCCATTGGACATAGGAGCCCAGACCAATCGGCACACCGCCAACGACAGTCTCAATGACACCACCGATGGTATCCCCGTCTTTCTTAATTTGATCAATGTAAGCCTTGATTTCTTCTTCGCGCTCGGGATTGATAATGGAAACCTCTGACTGGGCAGCTCTTTCCTTGATTTCTGCTACAGTTAGATTATTCGGCACATCAATATCAATGCCACCGAAGGTTACGATATGACTGGCCACCTCTACACCAATTTCTTCCAGCAAACGCTTGGCTACTGCTCCGACTGCTACACGCATGGTCGTTTCGCGGGCAGAAGAGCGCTCCAAAGAATTCCGTAAATCATCAAAGCGGTATTTCATGCCACCAACTAAATCAGCATGCCCAGGGCGCGGTTTGGTAATCTTGCGCAGCCCTTTTTTCTTTTCATCCACATCCGCCGCACTCATAATCTCCAGCCACTTCTGGTGATCCAGATTTGTGACATTGAGGGTAATCGGACCGCCCATGGTCATACCATGCCGAACCCCAGACGTAATCTCGACTTGGTCACTTTCAATCTTCATGCGGGCACCACGGCCGTACCCACCCTGACGACGCTTGAGCTCAGCATTGATATAGTCAGCGGTCAGAGGAAGACCAGCCGGCACTCCCTCAATAATAGCTGTCAGACGTGGTCCGTGGGATTCTCCTGCAGTTAAGTATCTCATACATTTTCTCCTATTCTGGGATGGAAAGAGCTGGACTGTCTGTCTATTTTTTCCAAACAGTCCATTTGTCTTAAACTCCATCTGGCACTTATTTCTTGAGAAATTCTTTCATCTCTTCCAGCGGAATCTGGTGAATACTAGCCGACCCTAGCTCGGGCACCAGTACTAGCTTGATAGAGTTGCCTCGAGCTTTCTTATCGTGGGTCAGAGCCTGATAGAGAGCATTCTCATTCCAAGGCTGGTAATCCACCGGCAAGGCAAACTTCTGACACATACGAATGATATCTTCTGTGATTCCGGATGGCATGAGGCCTTTCTTTTCAGCGACGCGGGAAACCTGTACCATGCCAATCGCTACAGCTTCACCATGCATGACCTTGCCATAGCCAGCTGTCGCTTCAATAGCGTGCCCAATAGTATGGCCGAAATTCAGATAGAGGCGGACGCCATTATCCAGCTCGTCCTCGACCACAATCTTACGCTTGACATCGCAGGAATGGTAGATGATTCTCTCTGCATGCTCCAAAATCGACTCTGGACTGCCATCCATTTCTGACAGCTCATCCCAGAGTTCCTTATCCTCAATCAAGCCGTACTTGACCACCTCGCCCATACCTTCAATCAATTCCCGTTTCCCCAAAGTCTGCAAAACTTGAGGGTCAATCAGAACTCCGTCAGGCTGGGTAAAAGTCCCGACCATATTCTTGGCCCAGGGTGTATTGACACCTGTCTTACCACCGATAGAGGAGTCCACTTGAGCAGTCAGACTGGTCGGAATCTGCACGAAATGAACGCCCCGCATGTAAGTCGAAGCGGCAAAGCCCGCCAAATCTCCGACAACGCCGCCACCCAAGACCACAATCCCGTCGCTGCGGGTCAGACCAACCTTGACCAAAAACTCATAGACTTTGTTGACCGTCTTTAAGTTCTTGCTGGCTTCACCCTCTAAAAAGTCAAAGACATAGACCTCAAACCCAGCCGCTTCCAAGCTCAGCTTGACCTTTTCCGCATAGAGTCGAGCCACTCGATTGTCCGTGACGATAACCACCTTTTGAGGCTGCCACAGCTGACCCAGCCAACTTCCAGCCTGAGATAAAGACCCCTTTTCGATGAGAATATCATAGGGATGATGCGGGAGATTCACATTCAGTTTCATAAGCGCCTCCTTATTTGTATAATTCTTCTAAACACTGCCAAATTTCCTGACTAGGCATGGTCTTGCCAGTCCAAAGCTCAAAGGCTTCTGCTCCTTGATAAAGCAGCATACCAAGTCCATTGACCGCTGTGACATTTTGATTTCTGGCCCATTTGAGAAAGGGTGTTTCAAAAGGTTGGTAGATAACATCTGCAACTAAAATCTGGCTAGGCAGCTCAATCTGTTCAGGCAGGGGCATGCTGATGCCATCCATACCTAGACTGGTCCCATTTACCAGAAGGTCTGATTGGTTGATTGTATTCTGCAAGCTATCCGCATCCTCCAAGGTTAGTACTTGGATACGACTCTTGGTTTGGTGGCTGATAACTGCCATTTTGCTGACTGTCTTCTCATAGGAAGCTTGCCGAGTAAAGACGAAAATTTCCTCGGCATTGTCCAAAGCTGCTTGAGCGATAATAGCTGTCGCTGCTCCACCTGCTCCTAAAATCGTCATTTTTTTGCCTTGAATAGCAAAAGAAGGCAAGCTCTTAAAAAATCCCTTGCCATCTGTGTTATAACCAACTAAAATTCCATTTTTATTCACAATCGTATTGACTGCTCCGATAAGGCGAACGCTGACATCAAGCTCGTCCAGATAAGGTATCACTTCCTGCTTATAGGGCATGGAAAGATTGACACCAAACATATCGTATCTGCGGATATTTTCTATACTGGCCTGCAGATCCTTTGCTTCCACTTCCCAAGCTAGATAGACACCATTGACACCAGTCTTTTCAAAAGCCATATTGTGAATAAGAGGAGAAATACTGTGCTTAATTGGCTTGGCAATCACAGCAGCCATGCGGGTATGGCCATTAATTCTCATTCAAAATCTCCTGGATTTTCTTCATATTGCTCAGAGAAATCTGACCAGGTGCTGACGCCATCTCCTGGCTGGCAAAAGACCAGCTGGAACCTGTCAAATCAGCCGCAATGCGTGAAATCTTGCCGACTTTTCCCATGGAAATGGTGACAAAATCCTGCTCAGGATTCAAAGTCTTGAAACCGCGAGTATAGTTCATCAAGTCCAGCACATCCTGCTCATTGTGAGCCATGACAGAAACCTTGACCACCTTAGGGGTCAGAGAAGTAAGCTCAGACAGGATTTCCATCATATTTTCAGGCGTCTCCTCAAAGTTGTGGTAGCTCAGCACCAGATTAGGAAACTCCAGCATTTCTTCAAATTTCCCCTTGTGAGAGAAATATTCAAAGTCAATATAATCAGGCTGGTAAAAACCGGCTACTTCCTTGATGAGAGCTACGTATTCATCATCTGACAGTTCAATTTCTCCGCCTTCCTGACGGGTTCGCAAGGTGAAAATCAACTCACGTCCGGCAAATTTTTCAAAAATAGCTGGCGCAACATTTAAAATGTCATCCTTGGCCAGAAAATCTGCCCGCCATTCAATAATATCCGCATCTTCGTAGCGTGATACATCAATTTCTTGAGCTTCTTCTAAACTCTTGGGCATTACAGAAACGACTAATTTCATTGGTCCACCTTTATTGTAAATACCTTGAGGTAATTACTGCTCCCGTCTTTTTTATTATAGACAAAGTCTGCTGGCAGGCCATACTCCGCAAGATAGCGGTGCTTTCTGCCGGCAAGACCTTTTTCAATTTCTTGTTTAAACTTACTTTTGGAAAGATTGGCTGCATTGGTACTTAAAATCATGATTCCCTGAGGATTCAGGATTTCCAAAGCTTGTGCAACCAAACGATGATAATCTTTAGCAACCGAGAATATCCGCTTCTTATTTCTAGCAAAGCTAGGCGGATCTATCACAATAACATCAAAACTTAGATCGTGACGCTTAGCGTACTTGAAATAATCAAAGACATCCATCACCTGAAAGCGATGCTGATCCAGTGTCAGACCGTTGGCCAGAAAATGAGCTTCTGACAGCTCACGGCTACGCTTGGCCAAATCGACTGATACTGTCTGACTGGCACCGCCCATGGCTGCTGCTACTGAAAAAGCAGCTGTATAAGAAAACATATTGAGTAAACTTTTACCAGCAGCCAGACCATCTACCAGACTAGCTCGCACATCATGCTGATCCAGAAAGATACCGGTCATAAGACCATCATTCAGAAAAACCTGATAGCGAACACCGTTCTCCAAGACTGTGAAGGTTTCTGGCGCTTCTGCTCCGTAGAGATGGGCTGATTCGTAGTTCAAACCCTTGAAACGAATCTTTTCATAAGCACCCTGAATCTCTGGGAAAACCTTAGCGAAGGCTGTTAGAATCCGCTCCTTGATAGCAAAGACAAAGTCATTGTACCAAGAAAAAAGCGCAAAGTCATTGTAGAAATCCACCGTGAAGCCACCGAAGCCATCCCCCTCTTGATTAAAGAGTCGAAAGGCTGTCGTGTCAGCCGAATGGAAATAAGTAGAACGTCTGCTCTTAGCCTGCTCAAAGAGGTCTTGAAAAAAATCCAAGTTCAGCTCTACCTTCTTCTGGGAAATCAGCCAGCCTACTCCCTTATTCTGAGGAGAGAGATAGGCTGTGCCTAAAAACTTTCCCTGACAGTTTTGCAGCTCCACACATTGATTCTGAAGCAAAAGGGCGTCAAAATCCTTTTTATCTAATAAAAGAATGCCCTTTTTCAGTTTTT
>CAUVQK010000110.1:0-5084 GCA_963553705.1 uncultured Streptococcus sp. | reverse complement strand
CAATCTTCAGACTTCCTGCGAAATTGGTAATCGGAAGAGTGCGGACAAGCTGATCACCCTGGTACAATTCTGCAGTTGCTGAACGGAAGGACTGGGTCTGGTCTTCCAGTCTATATTGGACTGTAACCGACTTATCATCAGGATTTTCTGTCAGACTTAGAATGGAAACCGTTGGCTTGACTTTAGGTACTCCATTTAGAGCTTCTTTGGCTGCTGTCAGGCTAGCAAATGCTTGGTTGACCTGCACTTGTGTAGCAGTTTGATTATTCAGAACTCCTTCTGCCTTTGTCAATTCGTCAGTATAAGCTGTCTGCTTATCTGAATCCGCATTTTTATATTTAGCAGTTGTTTTAACAGTTGGATTTAAATCGTACTCGTTTTGAAGAGCCGTTTTGACAACCTCAAGACCGCTTAACTGAGCCTTGGCTTGATTGATTTGTCCCACCAGTTGGTTGACTTCTGCTTGGCTAGCATGTGATTGGTTCAGGAGTGCTTGACCTGCTGTCAAAGCAGTATCATAACTAGATTGATGACTCAGACTATCATTGAAATAACGTGCCTGAGCTTTAATCTGATCCGCTTCTGCTAATAGATTATGCAGTGGAATTAAATCGAACTCTTTTAAAACCTCTGCTTTTGGCGCATCGTTCGGTACCATATGCGGCTTAGCTGTACCAACTTTAACAACTTGCGTTACTGGAGCTAGAGTTTCCTCATTCGAAAGCTCTTGGCGGTCGATTTCTTGGCCGTTGGAGCTGTAGACACGAGTCTTGATGGTGCGCTCGCCCTGAACGCCAGGAGTCGCAATCTGACGGACATCACGAACAAGTTCGTCTGTCTCTTCTTCACGAATGGTGAAGTTAATTTTCTCCACTCGGGTTTCGTCCGTGTAAGTCAACGGATATTCTGGCAGAGCTTCTACTTTCGGAGCTTCACTTGGTACCATGGTTGGCTTAGCCGTACCAACTTTGACAACTTGCGTTACCGGAGCCAAGGTTTCTTCATTGGATAGCTCTTGACGATCAATTTCTTGACCGTTAGAGCTGTAGACGCGGTTCTTGATGGTTCGCTCGCCTTGCACACCCGGAGCGGCAATTTGACGGGCATCACGAACCAATTCGTCCGACTCTTCTTCACGAATGGTGAAGTTGATTTTTTCTACTCGAGTTTCGTCGGTGTAAGTCAGTGGATACTCTGGCAAAACCTCTGCTTTTGGTGCATCACTTGGTACCATATTTGGCTTAGCCGTACCAACTTTAACAATTTGTGTTACTGGCGCTAGAGTCTCTTCATTAGATAGTTCTTGACGATCAATTTCCTGACCGTTGGAACTGTAGACACGGGTCTTGATTGTTCGCTCACCTTGCACACCTGGAGTTGTGATTTGACGGGCATCTCGAACAAGTTCGTCCGTTTCCTCTTCACGAATTGTGAAGCTGATTTTCTCTACTCGGGTTTCGTCCATGTAAGTCAGTGGGTACTCTGGAAGAGCCTCTGCTTTTGGTGCATCATTCGGTACCATATTTGGCTTAGCTGTTCCGACTTTAACAATTTGCGTTACTGGAGCGAGAGTTTCCTCATTGGAAAGTTCTTGGCGGTCAATTTCTTGACCATTGGAACTGTAGACGCGAGTCTTGATTGTTCGCTCACCTTGAACTCCCGGTGTTGCGATGTGACGGGCGTCCTGTGGCAATTCATCAGTGTATTGTTCTTCAATATTGAAAGAAATTTTCTCAACACGCGTTTCGTCGGTGTAAGTCAGTGGATATTCTGGTAAAGCATCGGCTTTCGGAGCTTCATTCGGTACCATGTGCGGCTTAGCGGTACCAACTTTGATGACTTGCGTTACTGGCGCAAGAGTTTCCTCGTTAGAAAGCTCTTGGCGGTCGATTTCTTGACCATTGGAACTGTAGACACGAGTCTTGATTGTCCGTTCGCCTTGCACGCCTGGAGTCGCGATTTGACGAGCGTCCTGTGGCAATTCATCAGTATATTGCTCTTCAATATTGAAGGCGATTTTCTCTACACGCGTCTCATCCGTGTAAGTCAGCGGATACTCTGGCAAAGTGTCTGCTTTTGGTGCTTCGTTCGGTACCATGGTTGGCTTAGCAGTTCCGACTTTAACAACTTGCGTTACTGGCGCTAGAGTTTCCTCATTTGAAATTTCTTGGCGGTCAACTTCTTGACCGTTGGAGCTGTAGACACGGGTCTTAATCGTCCGCTCGCCTTGGACACCTGGAGTCGCAATTTGACGGGCATCCTGTGGCAACTCATCAGTGTATTGTTCCAAAATATTGAAGGCTAATTTTTCAACACGCGTTTCGTCCGTGTAAGTTAATGGGTACTCTGGAAGAGCATCGGCTTTTGGTGCATCGTTCGGTACCATATTTGGTTTAGCCGTACCAACTTTGACAACTTGCGTCACTGGGGCTAGAGTTTCCTCATTCGATAACTCCTGACGGTCAACTTCTTGACCATTGGAACTGTAGACACGGATCTTGATAATTCGCTCGCCCTGAACTCCCGGAGTCGCAATTTGACGGGCATCACGAACCAATTCGTCCGTTTCTTCTTCACGAATTGTGAAGGTGATTTTTTCAACTCTAGTTTCGTCGGTGTATGTCAGCGGATATTCTGGAAGAACTTCTGCTTTTGGTGCATCGTTTGGAACCATGATTGGCTTAGTCGTGCCAACTTTGACGACTTGCGTTACTGGAGCTAGAGTCTCCTCATTGGAAAGCTCTTGGCGGTCGATCTCCTGACCATTGGAACTGTAAATACGAGTCTTGATAGTTCGCTCGCCCTGAACGCCCGGAGTTGCAATTTGACGGGCATCCTGTGGCAACTCATCTGTGTATTGTTCTTCAATATTGAAGGCGATTTTCTCTACACGAGTTTCATCGGCATAAGTCAACTGGTATTCTGGCAAAGCATCGGCTTTCGGAGCTTCATTCGGTACCATGTGTGGCTTAGCCGTGCCAACTTTAATAACTTGCGTTACTGGAGCTAGAGTCTCCTCATTGGAAAGTTCTTGGCGGTCAACTTCTTGACCATTGGAACTGTAGACACGGGTCTTGATAATTCGCTCGCCCTGAACTCCCGGAGCCGCAATTTGGCGAGTACCTTGGGCTAGCTCGTCCGTTTCTTCTTCACGAATGGTGAAGTTAACCTTTTCAACACGCGTTTCGTCGGTGTAAGTTAGCGGGTATTCTGGTAGTTCTTCAACCTTTGGTGCGTCAGCCGGAATCAGGCTTGACTTACTTGTACCGACCTTAATAATCTGAGTGACTGCTGCAAGAATTTCTTCATCTGATAAAACTTGGCGGTCAACTTCTTGACCATTCGAGGTATAGATACGAGTGGTAATCGCCCGCTCACCCTGTACACCTGGTGTGACAATTTGGCGACTGCCTTCTGGAATCTCATCAGTATACTGTTCTTCGACAGAAAAATCTATCTTTTCTCTTCTTGTTTCATCCGTCGCAGTCAGCTCTAATTCTGGGGCTTGATGCACGGGTGCTTCATCTGGTGCGGTACCATAAGTTGTTAGTTCCGGAACTTCTTGTACTGGAGCGGTATCTGGTGCAATGCCATAAGTCGTTAACTCAGGCACTTCTTGAACCGGTGCAGTATCGGGCGTTGTACCATAGGTCGTCAATTCCGGAACTTCTTGAACCGGTGCGGTATCGGGCGTTGTGCCATAAGTTGTTAGTTCCGGAACTTCTTGTACTGGAGCGGTGTCTGGTGCAGTGCCATAGGTTGTTAGTTCTGGAGCTTCTTGTACTGGTGCGGTATCTGGTGCAGTGCCATACGTTGTCAATTCTGGGACTTCTTGGACTGACGCTGTATCGGGCGTCGTTCCATAGGTCGTCAATTCGGGAACTTCATTTACGGGTGCGGTATCTGGTGTAGTTCCATAAGTAGTCAATTCAGGGACTTGATGCACTGGCGCCTCTTTTGGCACAGATTTTACTGCAGCAGTTCCAACCAACACAATTTCCGAAACTGGCTCTGCAGTTACCTGGTCTGAAACGACTTCGCTTTTTACAATCTCTTTACCTGCAATATAATTGCGAGTGACGACAGTACGTGTACCAGCGACACCTGCACGAATGACCTGAGATTGCCCCTCTGCGAGTTCATTTGAATATTGGTATTCTGTTTGATAAGGCAGGACTTGGGTCTGGCTGCTTTCTTGGCTCTTGAATTCCAGTTCTGGTACTTCAGTGACTGGAGAAAGCCGAGCAAATTCGCGCTCTTTGGCAGCAATAATCTCTTTTTCTTGCTCGGTTAGTTTCTCTGTCTCAGTAGATACTGGCTTGTTGGCAGCACTCGGATTCCCAGAAAGACTAGCAGATTTGCCCGCCTGCGGATCGACTTCAACAGCTGACAAGTCCTTTTGTGCCGTAGGAAGCTGATGACTTCCTGCTGCGTTCTCCTTGCCCTGTTCACCGCTTTTCAGATAGCCAACATATTCGAAACCAGCAATCTCTAAAGGCTCCGGCAGCTTATCTCCTACTGTCAAATTCAGCCTTTGATTGTAGGCGGCTAATTCAATATTGGTCACCGCAAATACAGAAGGAGCTAGGAGAATAGAGCCTAGACCTGTCACCAGCAAAATAGAAGACAGGTACCGCTTACCATTTCGACCTCGTGCAATTACTAAGACTGCTAAGGTCAACCCAGCAGCTGCAAATGTCGCTTCCCACAGACTTGAGTAGCCCGTCTTTGGCAAACTTTTTGCCGAAAGGCCCTGGGTCTTAGGACGGTAAACCAGATAATAAGCATCAGAGTTTTCTTCCACAAACTTTGGAAGCTCCTTAACAACTGCATTCTTCTCAGCTTCAGTCAGTTCAGACTCTACTACGTAGTGATACTGAACTGGAACGGTTTTGCCGGCTGAGACTTCTGCAGCCTCAACCGTGCTTATATTTCCCCCTATGGCGGTACTCAAAAAGAAGCTTCCGATAGTGGCGGAAACCAATCCTACTGATAACTTTCTAAAAGAATAGCGCTGGAGCGTATCGCCAGTGATTCTTTTTTCCATAATAATTCCCTTTTCTTCATATAATAATCTCTTAAAA
>CAUVQK010000109.1:0-5092 GCA_963553705.1 uncultured Streptococcus sp. | reverse complement strand
ATGAACTCAATCGGCCGCTCCATCAACTCTGCCCTGCAATTGTCTCGTATCGGAGGTGGGGTCGGTATTTCCCTAAGCAATCTGCGGGAAGCTGGAGCACCTATCAAGGGTTATGAAGGAGCTGCATCTGGGGTTGTGCCTGTTATGAAACTCTTTGAGGACAGCTTCTCTTACTCTAACCAGCTGGGCCAACGTCAGGGAGCTGGGGTTGTTTACCTCAATGTCTTCCACCCAGATATCATCGCCTTCCTTTCTACCAAGAAAGAAAATGCCGACGAAAAAGTTCGGGTTAAAACCCTCTCACTCGGTGTTGTCATTCCGGATAAGTTCTACGAATTAGCGCGTAAAAATGAAGAAATGTACCTCTTCAGCCCATATTCTGTTGAACGCGAGTACGGTGTACCATTTGCCTACCTTGACATCACTGAAAAATACGATGAATTGGTCGCTAATCCAAATATCACTAAGACCAAGATCAAGGCCCGTGATTTGGAAACAGAAATCTCTAAGCTCCAACAAGAATCTGGCTATCCTTATGTCGTAAACATTGATACGGCCAACCGTTCAAATCCAATCGACGGTAAAATCGTCATGAGTAACCTTTGCTCTGAAATCCTGCAAGTACAAGAGCCTAGCCTTTTGAATGATGCGCAAGAGTATCTTCACTTGGGAACAGATGTGTCATGTAACTTAGGCTCTACAAACGTTGTCAACATGATGACTTCGCCTGACTTCGGAAAATCCATCCGAACTATGACACGCGCTTTGACCTTTGTCACAGACAGCTCGCACATCACAGCTGTACCTTCTATCGACAATGGTAACAGTCTGGCGCATACCTTTGGTCTGGGAGCTATGGGACTGCACAGCTACTTGGCACAGCAGCTGATCGATTATGGATCAGCGGAAGCTGTAGAGTTCACTAGCATCTACTTCATGCTTATGAACTACTGGACTTTAGTTGAGTCTAACAATATCGCTCGCGAGCGTGGCGTGACTTTCCATAACTTTGAAAAATCTGACTATGCTAACGGCACTTACTTTGATAAATACCTGACAGGTGAATTTGTACCTAAGTCTGACCGTGTCAAAGAACTCTTCGCTGGCATCTTTATCCCATCTGCAGAGGATTGGGCAGAGTTGCGCGACAAGGTCAAGGCTGATGGCCTCTACCACCAAAACCGCCTAGCTGTCGCACCAAATGGCTCTATCAGCTATATCAATGATGTTTCTGCTTCAATTCACCCAATCACTCAACGGATCGAAGAACGTCAAGAAAAGAAAATCGGTAAGATCTACTATCCTGCTGCTGGTCTGTCAACTGAGACTATCCCATACTACACCAGCGCCTATGACATGGACATGCGTAAGGTTATTGATGTCTATGCAGCCGCAACTGAGCACGTGGACCAAGGTCTTTCCCTGACTCTCTTTATGCGCAGCGATATTCCTAAAGGTCTCTACGAATGGAAAAAAGAAAGCAAGCAAACAACCCGTGACCTTTCTATCCTGCGTAACTACGCCTTCAACAAGGGAATCAAGTCCATCTACTACGTCCGTACCTTTACTGATGATGGCGGCGAAGTAGGTGCCAACCAATGTGAAAGCTGTGTCATCTAACAAGAGATTTTAGAAAAAGAAAAGGAAATTCGACCATGTTACAATTTTACCTTCCTCATCATTGTCAGGAAGGTAAAATCGTGAAGCATTGGGACAGTATCCAAGAAGGGATAGCTGATACCACATCAGGTCGTACCATCTACTAAAGGAGAAAGAATGCAAACTTACTACAAAGCCATTAACTGGAACGCTATCGAAGATGTGATCGATAAGTCCACCTGGGAAAAACTGACCGAGCAATTCTGGCTGGATACGCGGATTCCCCTATCCAATGACCTGGATGACTGGAGAAAGCTGTCCCACAAGGAAAAAGACCTGGTCGGCAAGGTCTTCGGTGGCCTGACCTTGCTGGATACACTCCAGTCTGAATCTGGTGTGGATGCCCTGCGCAAGGATGTCCGCACAGCCCATGAAGAAGCTGTCTTCAACAACATTCAATTTATGGAGTCCGTTCACGCTAAGTCCTACTCTTCTATCTTTTCTACGCTCAATACCAAGTCAGAAATCGATGAAATCTTTGCTTGGACCAACACCAATCCATATCTGCAAAAGAAAGCTGAGATTATCAACGAGATTTACCTGAACGGTACAGCTCTGGAAAAGAAAATAGCCAGCGTTTTCTTGGAAACCTTCCTCTTCTACTCCGGTTTCTTTACTCCGCTCTACTATCTGGGTAATAACAAGCTGGCTAACGTTGCTGAAATTATCAAGCTGATTATCCGTGACGAGTCTGTCCATGGAACCTATATCGGCTATAAGTTCCAGCTAGCCTTTAACGAGCTGCCAGAAGACGAGCAAGAAAAACTCAAAGAATGGATGTACGACCTGCTCTACACCCTCTATGAAAATGAAGAAGGCTACACTGAAAGCCTGTATGACACAGTCGGATGGACCGAAGAGGTCAAGACCTTCCTGCGCTACAATGCCAACAAGGCTCTGATGAATCTGGGACAGGATCCCCTCTTCCCAGACTCAGCGGACGATGTCAATCCTATCGTTATGAACGGTATCTCAACCGGTACTTCCAACCATGACTTCTTCTCTCAAGTAGGTAACGGCTACCTGCTGGGCGAAGTTGAAGCCATGCAGGATGACGACTATAATTACGGTTTATAAGACAAAGACCCCCTCTTTCCAAAATATGGAAAGAGGGGTTTTGTAATCTAAACTAGCATGGAGAACAGATAAAGCAAACATCATCTAGCTTTTCTGGACTTCCCAAAATAATTAGTAATACACATTCAAGTGAGATGGCAAGACACGAATCGTCACTGGCAGTTGGTCGCCCTCATCTCCGTCAACGTTGACGCTGAGCTCGGCCTTGTCATCAGCCAACTCAACTGTGATTTCCTTAAAGGTCAGATACTCGATATTATCACTTTCTTCACCATTGCCTGAAATCAAATCTGGCACAGAAACCAAGGTATCCAAGAGATTTTTATCCTTAAGATATAAGAGATGAAGCAAGCCGTCATTGACAGTGGCTTCAGGGAGAATGCTCTCGAAACCTCCGATTGAGTTGGTAGAGCCAATCAAGAGTGTACTGCTCTTTATCGTGCGCTCTTCTCCATCAATCTTCAAGTGAAACTCGTAAAAACTAGTATCCATCAACTGCTTGAAACCAGAGATAAAGTAGGCAAACTTACCCCACTTGGTCTTGTCTTCTGAATCTACATTGTTAATCGACTCAGGAATAGTTCCAATGGCAACCACATTCATAAAGTACTGGTCATTAATCTTGCCAATATCAAGTGGCTTGACTTTGTTGATATCCAGATTCTGAATGGCTTCTTCAGCGTCCAGGGGAATGCCAAGAGCACGCGCCAAGTCATTGACCGTACCAAGTGGAAAGAAGCCAAAAGTCGGACGATAGTCTAGTTCAGCCAGACCGCTGATTCCTTCATTGACTGTTCCATCGCCACCCATGACAAAGACGCTATCATAACGGTCTTCTGCGGCTTGCTTAGCAAAAGCTGCTGCGTCTCCGCCTTTTTCAGTATGCTTGACTACTACCTCATTGAAACATTCTGCCAGTTTTTCTCTTGCCAAGTCTTCATAGGACTTGGCTTTTTCGCCTCCCGAGCTAGGGTTGACAATTAATAGGACTTTAGACATAAGGAAACCTCTTTTCGTTTGATAGCTTATTATACCATCTGGAAAACACTTTCACAAGAATTTGAAACTGCTGGCTTTCGAAAGACCAGAAAAGCAGTTTGGTATTTAAAATCCATTCCACAGAAAAACACTTCTGCCGTTAGACTTTACTGCCTAACTTTAGAAGTGCTGTCTTATATTTCGTTTTTCTATTAAAAGAAGACAATGAGAACAAAGGCAATTAGATTATTGGCCAAATGTAGCCCCATTGAGTAGCGCAGGTCCTTCTTAGCTAGATAGCCTAGGCCAAAGATTGCTCCCAAGATGAAGTAAACGAGAAACTGGACTAGATTACCCGGCATGTGCAGAAGAGAGAAAAAGCTGGCAGATACAGTTAAATAGAGCAGGATTTTCGCTAAGCTATTTTGGTCGGGAAAGAGAAACTTAGCCAAAAATCCTCGTGTCAGCAACTCCTCGAGAATAGGAGCAAAGATTACCATGTATAGGAAGGCAAAGGCTGGCTGCTGCTGAATCAACTCTACAGCAGTGTTCTGATTGGCAGAAGATTCAATAGGAACGAGCTGCTGGAAGATGATAAAAGCAAGCAAGAGGACGCTGGGAAGCCAGATAGAACTGGTTAGCTTGTTGTTTTTGATTTCCAGTTTCAAATCTTTCTGGTACCATTTCCACATGGCAAAAGAATAGAGACTTGCAAGTATGATAAAAATCGGCAAAATCAATAGTTGAGAAGTTCCTCCTGTCAGAGAACCTATAGTGAAGAGAACTATAGCCGAAAATATATAGAAATAGGCCAAGAGAACAAGTATATAAAGGCCAAAATTAGTAAAGAAAGTTTTTAATTTCATAGTGATTCCTTATAGATTGATTTACTTAAACATAGCTAGCAGCAGTATTATAGCCATAGGAAGATTGTTCAGGATATGAACCAACATGGAATCTTTTATATTCCCCCGACGAGCATAGGATAAATATAAAACCAGTCCAAGTGCAAAATAAATTGGAAACTCTGTCAATTGAGTGATATGAGGCAGAGTGAAGACCACAGAAGTCACAATAGCAGGCAAAACTTTTTGATTATTTTTGAAAAAGAAGGCAGTTCCAAAACCGCGGAAAATTAGTTCTTCCATGATAGGAGCGATAAAAGCAATCGTTGCAACAAAGAGCAAGGCAAAGAAGATATGCTGCGAAGACATCATTCCCCCCAGCCCTTGTATGGCGCTGTCATTACTGGTCTGGGAATTGCCGCTCAGGATGAGATTGAGATAAACACCGACAATAGCAGCCGCTCTGGCAAGGAAAAAGAATAGAAAAGCAAAACCGATGTCCTTGCCAGACTGTTTGAATTTTTTCTTTTCTT
>CAUVQK010000108.1:0-5157 GCA_963553705.1 uncultured Streptococcus sp. | reverse complement strand
GGGCGCGAACAATCTGTTTTTCATCAATGATAAAGTCCTTATTGAGGGTTGGAATCGTGACTTGACTGGAAATCTCTCTCAGGTAATTCAGATGTCCTTTGAAGAAAATCTCATCTGTCAGGACCGAAATTATAGCTGCACCGCATCGTTCATAGGTGCGAGCCTGCTCAACAATATCCACACCAAGATTAATATCTCCCAGACTGGGGCTGGCTTTTTTGACCTCAGCAATCAGCTGCAGCTCTTGAGGATGACTTTTGAGATAGTCATAGAGGGAATAGGTCGAACGCAGAGGTTGCAGTTCTTCATAAGACATGGCTGCCACTTCCTGCTCTTTTTGCTTTAGAATGGTTGGGAGAAATTCTTTACTCATTTCTGATACTCCTGTAGTTGCTTGAGTTTTTCATAGGCTGCGCCGCTAGCGATCACTTGGCGGGCCAAAGCTATTCCTTCTTCTATGCTGTCTGATTTCCCATTAGCATAGAAGCCCAATCCCGCATTTAGAACTGTCGTTTCTAGATAGGGGCTGGCTTGATTTTGCAGGACAGATAGCAGAATTTCTGCATTTTCCTTGGCGTTGCCCCCACGAATCGCTTCAAGACTTATCTCTTCCATGCCAATATCTGCTGGCAGAAAGCTGTGCAGGCTGATTTGCCCATTTTCCAGCAGAGCATACTGGGTACGGCCATGAAGACCCGCCTCATCCAGACCATCTGGACCTGACACAACCACCGCACGTTTGCGGCCCATATTTTTCAAAACCTCTGCCGTACTCTCTAGCATATCCGGTCGACTGGTCCCCAAAAGCTGGGTTTCTAGAGTCATGGGATGGATAAGCGGACCAGTTAGGTTCATGATAGTGGGAATACCTAGGCTAAGACGGGCTGGCATGATGTATTTCATAGCTGGATGCATATTCTTTGCAAAGAGAAAGACGATTCCTGTCCGTTCAAAAACCTTGCCCAAGCTAGCAGCGTCCAAGTCTAGATTAATCCCCAGAGCTTCTAACACATCAGCTGAGCCTGACTTAGAAGAAATGGAGCGATTGCCGTGCTTGGCCATCTTAATCCCGCCACCTGCCAGTACAAAAGCTGCCGTAGTTGAAATATTGAAGCTGAAAGACTTGTCCCCACCCGTACCGCAATTGTCCATGGCAGTGCGAATAGTGGTCGGAATCTGCTTAGCATGGCCTCGCATTACCTGAGCCAAAGCAGTTCGTTCCTCAATCGTCTCCCCCTTCATCTTGAGTCCCAGTAAGAAGGCTGCAATTTGAGACTCTGTTATCCGTCCAGTGACAATACGCTCAATCACATCTGTCATCTCAGCGCTGCTTAAATCCTTAAAATCAGCTAGTTTTGCAATAATCTCTTTCATATATCCTCCTTTACTTTACTAAGTCGATAAAATTCTTGATAGATGACAAGCCGTCCGGCGTGCCAATGCTTTCAGGATGATACTGAAAACCATAAATGGGCAGACTCTTGTGCTGGATAGCCATGATCGAGTTATCATCAACCGCTCGAGCTGTCACTTCAAAGTCCTCCGGCATCTCCTCAATCAAAATCGAATGATAGCGCATGACCGACTGCCCATCCTCTATTCCTTGATAAATTGGAGAATTCCCCTCAAAGCGCAGAACACTTTGCTTGCCATGCATGACCTTGGGAGCCAAACCTAGCTTTCCGCCAAATACTTCTGCAATAGCTTGGTGCCCTAAGCAAATTCCCAAAATCGGTTTTTTACCAGCAAAATCGCGGATAAGCTCTTCCATCCGTCCTGCATCTGCCGGCCAGCCTGGGCCTGGAGACAGAACCACAGCATCAGCTTCTTCTGCTGCTTGATAAAGGCCTGCATCATCATTTCGCAAGACTTTAACTTCTGCGAAATTTCCAATATACTGAGCTAAATTGTAAGTAAAAGAATCATAATTATCAATCAATAAAATCATTGCATCTCTCCTATCTTGGTCATTGATTTGGCCTTGTTGATGGTTTCTTGGTATTCATTAGTAGGGATCGAGTCATAAACAATACCCGCTCCAGCTTGAACATAAGCTCTGCCATTTTTCAAAATCATAGTGCGGATAGCAATAGCAACATCCATATCCCCTGTCGCAGACAGATAGCCGATAGCCCCCGCATAAACACCACGTTTTTCCTGCTCCAGCTCATAAATTCGCTTCATAGCTCGAATCTTAGGCGCACCCGAGACGGTACCAGCCGGCAGGGTTGACTTGAGCGCATCCATGGCTGTCAGTTGAGGCAGAAGCTGACCACGAACCACACTGGTCAGATGCATGACATAGCGAAAATACTCTACCTCCATGTACTTAGTGACTTCCACGCTGTTATTCTGGGAAATTTTACCGATATCATTACGCCCCAAATCAACCAACATACGGTGTTCCGCCACTTCCTTCTCGTCAGCCAGCAGCTCCTCTGCCAAGGCTTTATCTTCTCTTTCATCCTTCCCACGCGGTCTGGTTCCAGCGATAGGATTGGTCGTGACCTGACCCTGCTTGACAGAGACCAGACTTTCCGGGCTGGCTCCGATAATCTGATAATCCCCAAAATCATAAAAGTAGAGATAGTTGGAAGGGTTGGTCACACGCAGATTGCGATAGTAATCCAGTGGCTTACCAGAATACTCTGCTGAAAAACGCTGACTGAGCACACATTGGAACATATCTCCCTGCCGAATCAAGCTGCGCGCATCTTCCACCATTTTTTCAAAAGCCGTCTGCTCGATATGGCTCTGGAAGTTCAAACTGGACAGTTCCAGTGGTGAAAATTCATCTGCTGCTGGCTGCGCCAGCTCAGTCATGATAAGCTCCAGATTAGCAGCCAAATCAGCTTCGCTTCTATCACTGTAGAGCGCCTCCTCAAGGATATAGACCTTATCTTTTTTATGGTCAAAAACCATGTAACTCTCATAAACGAAAAAGTGCATATCCGGCGTTCCAATCACATCAGCTGGAATCTGGCCAATCTCCTCATAGAGGGAAATCATATCGTAACCGACAAAACCGATGGCTCCGCCTCCAAAAGGCAGGTCTGAATGATAATCTTTCTTTACTGTTAACTCATGCAGATAGTCCAAGGGATCTGCCTCGATTGCTTGCCCGTTCTTTGTTAACCGGCCGTTTTCATAGCGAACTTCAAAGACTGGGTTATAAGCTAGGATAGAAAAGCGAGCTGTCTCGCTATCTCTCGGAATACTTTCCAAAATCACCTTGTGCTCGCCCTGAATCCGCATGTAAGCTAGAATCGGCGATAAAATATCAGCTGGTAAAATCTTTTGCATAATGTTTCTTTCTATTTAATCAGAAGCGTTTAAGGAGGAGGAATCTGCTAGTTATGACTGCATTCCACAAGAACAGATAGCACCTGTTCACTGTCATAACTTGCTCCATAACTACAGAAAAACGCCCGCACAGTTCATCCTGTGAGGGCGTGTCATCGCGGTGCCACCTCAGTTATGGAGTTTTCAGGCTCCACATCTCATTTACCTATTTACAGTCATTTAGATCCCTTTTAGTAGAAGGCAGCATACTGGCTCATGGCAAAGTAAGCTAACAAAGTAATAAAAGTTCAACTAAAGGACTAAATTTTGACTCCAGCAGCCCATTTCATAACTTCTCCTGCCTGTTTACAGCAACCACAGACTCTCTGAAAGGAGGGGTGTTACTACTCTTCTGCTGGGTATTTTATTTTCGTTTTTCTAGATAGTCGGCAATGGCTGCCACATCCTTGTCTCCACGACCAGATACGTTGATAACAATTATTTGGTCAGATGACAGTTGCGGAGCTCGCTTGATGGCTTCAGCAATGGCGTGAGAACTTTCGATTGCTGGCAAAATTCCTTCCTTTTGTGTCAAGAGAAGCAAGGCATCCACAGCTTCATCATCTGTCGCGGCTACGTATTCTACTCGACCAGAATCTTTAAAGAAAGCATGTTCGGGACCAACTCCAGGATAGTCCAAGCCTGCCGAAATGGAGTAAACCGGTGCCACCTGACCATCTTCTGCAAAGACAGCGTAGGTCTTCATACCGTCCACTACTCCGACACTTCCCTTGGTCATAGTCGCTGCATGCTGGTCTGTGTCCAGACCCCGTCCAGCCGCTTCAACACCAACCAACTTAACTTCTTCATCCACCACATACTGGGAGAAGGCACCGATAGCATTGGAACCACCGCCTACACAGGCAATAACATAGTCCGGCAAGCGGCCTTCCTTGTCCAAAATCTGCCGACGAGATTCTTCACTGATCACCTTTTGGAATTCATGGACAATGGTCGGATAGGGGTGAGGACCAACAGCAGAACCCAAAACATAAAAGGCTTCCAAATCACTCATCCAAGCTCCAAAGGCTGCATCCACAGCATCCTTGAGGGTCTTGGTTCCTGTTTCCACAGCGTGAACAGTCGCTCCCATCATTTCCATGCGGAAGACATTGAGGCGCTGGCGCTCTACATCCTCTGCACCCATGTAGACATCGCACTTCATACCAAACTTAGCTGCGGCTGCCGCAGTTGCCACACCATGCTGACCAGCTCCCGTTTCAGCAATGACTCGGGTCTTGCCCATGCGCTTAGCTAGAAGAATCTGCCCCAAAACATTATTGAGCTTATGCGAGCCCAGATGATTGAGATCTTCCCGCTTCAGATAAATCTTAGCTCCACCCAGATGCTGAGTCAGACTTTCTGCATAGTAGAGCGGGGTTTCCCGACCTGAATAATCCGCCAAATAATGACGGTATTCCTTTAAAAATTCTGGATCATCCTTATACTTCTCAAAAGTCAGTTCTAATTCATCCAGCAAGGCCTGGATAGGCTCCGGTACGAAGGAGCCGCCGAATTGTCCAAAATATCCTTTAGTTTCTGTCATCTTGATTGCCTCATTTCTTTATTTTCAAGCAAAACAAAAGCCCACACACAGAAAAAACTCTGTGTGAGGGCGTAAAATCGCGGTGCCACCTCAATTATGGAGCAAAGTATAGACTGCCTCCATATCTCTGTCTTGTCTAACAACAAGCTGCACTGTAAGGTGTGCTCACCGAATTTTTATTGCTTCAAATTCATTTTTTGCATCAGCCCACTTCATAATCTTCCGCTGCCTGTTTCCACCAACCACAGGCTCCCTGAAAGTAGAAAAAA
>CAUVQK010000107.1:0-5187 GCA_963553705.1 uncultured Streptococcus sp. | reverse complement strand
TAAAAACAATAAATCAAAAAATTGTTATTCAGTTACACCTTGGATGAACTGATTGCTCTCATACCAGCGAAGTAAACCAGACCTCTAGCCGAGTAAAGCTAGAGGTCGTTTTTTGTGGTAGAGGGTGCTAAGAAGGCACGCTTGACTTTGAAAAAAGGTTGAAAAAATGCTATAATAGCTTAGATATGCAAACCTAAGGTTTGCAAGACTGTAATTCGACTTGGCTAGCCAAGGACCGTTAGTAATAAAATAAAGAATCTTTGATAAAAGTGAGATTCTGAAAATTGAATAGGAGAAAAAATGAGCAAGAGCAATGTTAAACTGATTGCTTTGGGCGGCGTACGTGAAAATGGTAAAAATCTCTACGTTGCTGAAGTGGATGATTCCATTTTTGTATTGGATGTTGGGCTGAAGTACCCAGAAAATGAGCAGTTGGGTGTGGATTATGTCGTTCCCAACATGGATTATTTGTTTGAAAACAAGGAGCGGATTGCGGGTGTCTTTCTGACACACGGGCACGCGGATGCGATTGGTGCTCTGCCTAATCTTTTGGCAGATGCTAAGGTGCCGGTTTTCGGATCAGAGTTGACGATTGAGCTGGCCAAGCTTTTTGTCAAAAACAACGATGCGGTTAAGAAGTTCAATGATTTCCATGTGATTGATGAAAATACCGAGATTGAATTTGGTAAAACCGTGGTTTCCTTCTTCCGGACGACTCACTCGATTCCTGAGAGTTTGGGAATTGTCATCAAGACCAGAAAAGGCAGTATTGTTTATACAGGTGATTTCAAGTTTGACCAGTCTGCCAGCCCATCCTATGCGACAGACTTTGGCCGTCTGGCTGAGATTGGCCGCGAGGGTGTTCTGGCCTTGCTCAGTGATTCAGCCAATGCCGACAGTACCGTTCAGGTGGCTAGTGAGAGCGAGGTTGGCAAGGAAATCGAAGATACAATTGCTGACTGGGATGGTCGTGTGATTGTTGCGGCGGTTGCCAGCAACTTGTCTCGTATCCAGCAGGTTTTTGATGCAGCGGCAGAGACTGGCCGTCGAGTGGTTTTGACAGGCTTTGATATTGAAAATATCGTTCGTACGGCTATCCGCCTCAAGAAGCTGTCCTTGGTGGACGAACGCCTTTTGATCAAGCCTAAGGAAATGTCTAAGTTTGAAGACCACGAGCTGATTATCTTGGAGACTGGCCGGATGGGTGAGCCTATCAATGGCCTGCGTAAGATGTCAATCGGTCGTCACCGCTATGTGGAAATCAAAGAAGGCGATTTGATTTACATCGTAACGACGCCGTCTATTGCCAAGGAAGCGGTCGTGGCTCGCGTGGAAAATATGATTTATCAGGCGGGTGGCATTGTCAAGCTGATTACCCAAAACCTGCGGGTTTCGGGTCACGCAAATGCGCGTGATTTGCAGCTCATGATTAACCTGCTGCAGCCTAAGTACCTCTTCCCGATTCAGGGTGAGTACCGCGGATTGGATGCTCATGCTAAGGCTGCCATGGAAGTTGGCATGCTGCCGGAAAATATCTTCATTCCTAAGCGTGGCAGTATCATGGAATACGACCATGGTGATTTTGTGCCTGCTGGTGCAGTATCAGCTGGAGATGTCATGATTGATGGGAATGCGATTGGTGATGTAGGCAATATCGTCCTGCGCGACCGCAAGGTCTTGTCTGAAGATGGTATTTTCATCGTGGCACTTACGGTTAACCGTAAGGAAAAGAAAATCATTTCCAAGGCTAAAGTACACACCCGTGGATTTGTCTATGTCAAGAAGAGCAGAGATATTTTGCGTGAAAGCTCTGACATTATCAATAAAACTGTGGAAGACTATCTGGCGCAGGATAGCTTTGACTGGGGTGAGCTGAAAGGAGCTGTCCGTGACAGTCTGGCCAAATATCTCTTTGACCAAACCAAGCGTCGCCCAGCTATTTTGCCGGTTGTTATGGAAGTGCGGTAAAAATCTCAACACAAATACAAGAAAAGTCGGGCTTCGGCTTTTTCTTGTCAGGAAGATACGAAGGAGAAATGCGAATGGCAGTGATGAAAATAGAGTATTATTCTGAGGCTTTGGAGATGGAATGGGGCGTCAATATCCTCTATCCGGACGCAGCTCGTGTGGACAAGCCGGATGATAAGGACATTCCTGTTTTGTACCTGCTTCATGGTATGAACGGGAATCACAATAGCTGGCTCAAGCGCTCGAATATTGAGCGTCTGGTTCGCTCGACCAACTTGATTGTTGTCATGCCTAATACCAGCAATGGCTGGTACACCGATACTCAGTACGGCTTTAACTATTACGAAGCCATCGCTGAGGAGCTGCCTCGGGTGCTCAAGCGCTTTTTCCCAAATATGTCAGATAAGCGAGAGAAGAATTTTATCGCTGGTCTTTCCATGGGCGGATACGGAGCCTTTAAGTTGGCTCTCAAGTCTAACCGCTTTTCATACGCGGCGAGTCTTTCTGGAGCTTTGAGTTTTCTTGATGCTCGTCCAGATAATGCTGAGATGGCAACACCAGCCTATTGGCGAGGAGTTTTTGGAGACTATAAAGACTGGACTAGCAGCCCTCACTCGCTGGAAAGTATAGCCAAGCAATCTGATAAAAAGACTAAGCTTTGGGCTTGGTGTGGTGAAGAGGATTTTCTCTACAAGGCCAATCAGGAGGCAGTGAAAAACCTGCAAGACTTGGGCTTGGAGATTACTTACAGCCACAGTCCAGGTAAGCATGAGTGGTATTACTGGGAAAAGCAGATGGAGAATGTGCTGGCCTGGCTTCCTATCGACTTCCAGCTGGAAGAGCGCCTGTCGTAAAAATAGACTGTAAAGTCGTATTCTGCCCTCAGAGTATGATATAATGATTACGTTTGAAAATCGGAGTGGGAATGATTCCCCGAAATACAAATAGGAGAATGGAACTTTGACAAAAGCGATTCGAGTGCGTTATGCACCAAGTCCGACTGGACTTTTACACATCGGAAATGCGCGGACTGCGCTCTTTAACTACCTCTATGCTCGTCACTATGGTGGAACCTTCATTATCCGTATTGAGGATACTGACCGCAAGCGCCATGTAGAAGACGGTGAACGCTCGCAGCTTGAAAACTTACGCTGGCTGGGTATTGACTGGGATGAAAGTCCTGAGACTCACGAAAGCTACCGCCAGTCTGAGCGCTTGGATATTTACCAAAAATACGTCAATGAACTCTTGGACAAGGGCTTGGCCTACAAGTCCTATGTGACTGAGGAAGAATTAGCGGCTGAACGTGAACGTCAGGAAGCAGCTGGTGAAACACCACGTTATATTAATGAGTTTCTAGGCATGTCTGAGGAAGAAAAGGCAGCCTACATCGCTGAGCGCGAAGCAGCGGGGATCATTCCGACGGTTCGTCTGGCTGTCAATGATGCTGGTGTCTACAAGTGGACTGACATGGTCAAGGGCGAAATTGAGTTTGAGGGCGGAAATATTGGTGGTGACTGGGTTATCCAGAAGAAAGACGGCTATCCAACCTACAACTTTGCTGTGGTTATTGATGACCATCTGATGGAAATTTCACACGTTATTCGTGGAGATGACCACATTGCCAACACACCTAAGCAGCTCATGGTTTATGAAGCTCTGGGCTGGGAAGCTCCAGAATTTGGGCACATGACCCTGATTATCAACTCTGAAACAGGCAAGAAACTGTCTAAGCGCGATACCAATACCTTGCAGTTTATCGAGGATTATCGCAAGAAGGGCTACCTGCCAGAAGCAGTCTTTAACTTTATTGCCCTGCTGGGCTGGAATCCTGGCGGCGAGCATGAGATTTTCTCTCGACAAGAATTGATTGAGCTCTTTGATGAAAAACGTCTCAGCAAGTCACCGGCTGCTTTTGACCAGAAGAAGCTGGACTGGATGAATAACGAATACATCAAGAATGCAGATTTTGACACAATCTTCGCTCTAGCTAAGCCGTACTTGGAAGAAGCGGGCCGTTTGACAGATAAGGCAGAAAAGCTTGTAGAGCTCTACAAACCACAAATGAAGTCTGTAGATGAAATCGTGCCTCTGACAGACCTCTTCTTTGCCGACTTTCCAGAGTTGACAGATGCGGAGCGTAAGGTCATGGCTGGTGAAACGGTACCGACCGTGTTGACAGCTTTCAAAGAAAAGTTAGAAACTATGTCTGATGCAGATTTTGTGACAGAGAATATCTTCCCACAAATCAAGGCTGTCCAAAAAGAAACAGGAATCAAAGGCAAAAACCTTTTCATGCCGATTCGAATTGCCGTTTCAGGTGAAATGCATGGACCTGAGCTGCCAGATACGATTTATCTATTAGGCCGCGAAAAATCTATCCAACATATCGAAAACATGCTAAATCAAATTCAATAAGATAAACCAGCTTGAAAGCTGGTTTTTACTTTGCAAATTTTTGTTTTTATGTCACAATTGTAATAAGAAAATACCTTAAGGAGAGAGAAATGAAAAAATGGATCGTCATCTTGATTGGAGGATTAGTAGCCTTACTCGTGCTAGTAACCTGTAATCAAAAGAAAGAGCAGACGACTCCTGCTTCCAACAATTCTAAAGCAAGTTCGACTAGTTCTGCATCTTCTAAAAAGTCTGAGAGAGGGGCCAGTTCGAGCGAACTTTCTGGCGACGCGGATAGTCAAGAAGCTTCTGATGCTGGCTCTCAGAAGAATTCGGAAACTGAAGCTGAAAAGTCTGCCAAGGAAACTAGCAAAGGAGAGAAAGAGACGGCATCAACTTCTAGTTTGGATATGAAGGCTATTGCTTCTGGAGATTTTTCCAGCATGATTGGTACTTGGCAGGATGCAAAAGGGAACAGTTATACATTTGATGCGTCAGGTATTGAGTCAGATGTTGCCAAGCTTGAGACAGGAGATTACTCTGGGCCAGATGAAAATGGGATTTACCGAGCAGGGATTCGTTGGAAAAACCAAACCGGTGCTGCCTTTCTTATAATTCCAGCAGGAAAGAGTCTGCCAGCTGGGGAGACTGTCAATGGGACGGATCCGACTGATACCAGTCAAGATCGTTTCATCATTACTCAAAGCGTTTCCGAACATCCTGATGTTTTTTACCGCGTAAAATAAGGAGTCTTGACAGACTCTTTTTTCTTATTTTGAGTCCAGTATATAATATATTGATTTTGAATAAAAATTGATAAAA
>CAUVQK010000106.1:0-5226 GCA_963553705.1 uncultured Streptococcus sp. | reverse complement strand
CTTGCATAAATAGCTATTGCCGCAATGATGCAAGGCATGTTTCTATTCTAATAACTTAGTAATATTCCTGATTTTTTTCACTTGCTTACTCGAAGCTTTGAGGATACGAACGGAGCCATTGATGGGTAGAGAGATGACCTTGCCAGGCAAATAGGCCACCGTCTTGGCCAGACGCTTGGCAGCACTTTCCTCTGGGCTAAGCTCGTTGTGGAAGTCCTTGGAAATGGTTAAATCCAGATAAAACTCATAAACTCTGCGGCCAAAATTCTCCGCTGAAATTTCGTAGAGCTTGTCTGCTAACTTCTGCTCATCCATATCAGGCGTCGCAATAATTGCCTCTAAAATAGCGCCTGATAAATCACGCTCTTGGTAATAAAGGGTTCCAAAAATTTTGTCACTGATAACATTATCCAGATAAGGATTGCCATGAGCAATAATCGGCGTGCCACTGGCTAAGCTTTCTAAGTAGGTCAGACCTTGGGTCTCACTGGTTGAGGCAGAGATAAAGAAATCCGCAGCTTTATAGTAAAGGGCCGTATCACTAGGAGCAATCATCCCCGTAAAGATGACCGCTTCTTCAATCTGAAGCTTAGCAACCATTTCTTTCAAGTCTTCCGCGTAGGGGCCGTCGCCGACAATGACCAGCTTGACTTTGTCATTTTCTTCAAGAACAGCAGGCATCGCCTCAACGATAGCCTGGATATTCTTTTCATAAGAAATACGGGACAGACTGAGCAGCATAATCTCATCTTCAGCCAGTCCTAGCTTGAAACGGAGCTTCTTGATATCCTCACGCGAAATTTCCGGCCGCTCAAACTTCGCCAGCTCAATCCCTGTCGGAATTACCCGTTTTTCTGCTTCGATTTTATAATTAACCAAAAGGTCATAAACAATCTCACTAGGGCAGATAACCCCATCCAAATCACTCATGAAGCCGCGGACGATGTACTTGACCATACTAGGACGGATGACCATTCCCTTGGCAATATAGTGCACATAATCCTCATACTGGGTATGATAGGTATGTACTACCGGAATCCGCAGCTCTTTGGCAATCCAAATCCCCAGCAGCCCTAATGAAAACTCAGTCTGGGTATGGATAATATCCAACTGATATTGGCGGGCAATTTCTAAGGCATGAGAAAATCCTCGGTAAGCCACTCTTCGATCCTTAAAGGCAAAGAAAGGTACGCTGGGAATTCGAATAATCTGCCAATCCTCATAACGATTGACATCCTTGTCCGTCGTCGTAAAAATAAATACCGTGTGACCTAATTTTTCCAGCTCCGTCTTCAAAGTCCGAATACTGGTAGCAACCCCAGAGACCTGAGGAAAATAGGTATCTGTAAAAAGACCAATACGCATCTTACATCTCCAAAACTGTTTGATAAGCCTCAACTAACTGACCTGAGACATCGTCAATGGACCGGCTTTTAGCCACTTGATAGCCTGCTTCACGCTTATCCACCTTTTTATCTAGGATATTTCTCAGAGACTGGACAAACTCATCTACATTGTGGCAGAGCTCGGCTGAACGCTCATCCACCCAGCCATGATAAACTGGAATATCGCGCAACACAACATTCTGCTCACTAGCCAAGGCTTCCAGGACAACAATTCCTTCAGTTTCCTCATAGGACGGGAAAAAGAAGGCATCTGCTCCAGACATGGCTCCCTGAAATACCGCTCCCTTAAAATAGCCAGGGAATTCGACATTATCAGGGTGGTCAAAGAGAACCAGACGACGAATCTTGCGCGGAATCAGCCAGAGATTTATAGAGCCCAGCCAGATAAAGCGCACATCTGGCATCCTGCGGGCAACCTCTACAAAATCCTCAATCCCCTTGCGGCGGAAATAAAGGCCAGCACAGACGACCACCTTCTGCCCTTCTTCAATCTTAAAATACTTTTTAAAAACTTCTTCCTTGCGAGCATCTTTCTTATACTTAGGCAGGTCAATACCGTTTGACACAGCCACCATGGGTGTAGTGACCCCATAGGACTGGATCAGCTGCTTGGAATAATCCGACGGTGTGATAATGAAATCCGCCTTTTTATACATGTGAGTCAGATATTTACCAAAAAGCGGAGCAAAGAGATTGGATCCAATAAAGGAATTTTCAAAGTCCTCCTTGGTCGAATGCCCATGCATAATCACTTTTTTATTGCCCCTCTTGGCAGCATGCAGAAGAAGCAAGCTACGGGGACCATAGGTATTAATGTGGACCACATCATAATCTCCTAAAACGTCCGTCGTATAAGGAATCCCAGCCAAATCCAAGGCATGCATCTGATGCTGGAGGGCTCGGCCGATTCCTGATTTCTCCAAAACGGACTTTCCTTCAAGATACAGTAATACTTTCATATTTCCTATTATACCGAAAATCAAATAAAAAGGAAAACCACAAGGGCAAATGAGGTAAAAAATCCATCCAAAGCCTGAAGCTACTTAGCTAAATTGCCCTGACTGAAGATTAACAAAAAGGCTGAGGTAAGATTACCCCAGCCTTGATTCATTATCCTATAAAGTCCTTGATATGCAGCTTCTTCGAGTTTTCAGCCAATTTTTAAGTTCAGAAAAGTTGCTAATCAGACTTATCTTTTATTTCCGAGTTGATTTACGCTCGCTAATGCTGTGAGCTAGGAGAACTTCGCGTTCTTCCAATTCTTCCTTATGCATAATCTTAGTCAGCATGCGCATACTGATAGCGCCGATGTCATAGAGGGGCTGACCGATTGTGGAAAGGTTAGGACGAGTGAAACGAGCTACTTGCGAATCATCACTGGTAATGATTTCAAAATCTTCTGGAATCTTAATGCCTTGATCAGACAGACCATTTAAGAGGCCTGCTGCCAGTTCATCTCCTGTGACAAAAGCTGCAGTTGCTTTGGAAGCAATAACACGCTCTGCCAAGTGGTAGCCATCATCATAAGAATATTTCGATTCAAAAACCAAGCCTTCGCTGTATGAAAGCTTCTTATTCTTCAAGCCATCTTTATAGCCTGATAGACGGATTTTCCCGTTGATATCATCTACGAGCGGTCCGCTGACAAAGGCAATTTTCTTATTGCGTTTAGCCAGTAATTCTACAGCATCAACCGTTGCTTGCTTGTAGTCAATATTGACGCTCGGAAGCTGATGCTCCACATCAACAGTACCCGCCAAAACGACCGGTGTACGCGAACGTGAAAACTCTGAGCGAATTTTCTCTGTCAGATGATAGCCCATGAAAATAATGCCATCCACCTGCTTAGAAAAGAGCGTATTGACAACGGATACTTCCTTATCATCATCCTCATCACTGTTAGCCAAGACAATGTTGTATTTATACATTTCCGCAATATCATCAATCCCTTTTGCCAAGGTTGAGAAATAGCTATTGGTAATATTTGGAATGACAACGCCGACAGTTGTAGTCTTCTTGCTGGCTAGTCCACGTGCTACTGCGTTTGGACGATAGTCAAGACGATCAATGACCTCTAAAACTTTTTTACGTGTGTTTTCTTTGACGTTCTTGTTTCCATTCACTACCCGACTGACTGTCGCCATCGAAACTCCCGCTTCACGGGCGACATCATAAATGGTTACTGTGTCGTCTGTGTTCATATAGTTTCCTTTCTTCTATTGAAAATATCGTTTTCACTTTCCTACATTCACCATTTTATCACTTCTTGTAAACACTTTCAAGTATTTTGATAAGTTTTTGAAAAGTCTTGCTTTTTTTGACATTTTTTGCCAAAATAGAGGCATAGAAAGAAGGTTGTGACCATGACAAAAATCCAACAAATCACCCACTATCTTGAGAATGAGAAGCTAGATGCTGCTGTCCTGTCTGATCCAGTCACTATCAATTATCTGACTGGTTTCTACAGTGACCCGCATGAGCGGCAGATGTTTTTGTTTATCTATCCTGACCATGAGCCCCTGCTCTTTGTGCCTGCTCTAGAGGTTGAGCGGGCTTCAGGAGCTGTTCCCTTTTCAGTCCTTGGCTATATGGACTCTGAAAATCCTTGGCAAAAGATTAAAGCTGCCCTGCCGGCTCACTCCTTCAAGACTGTCGCTCTTGAGTTTGATAACTTGATTTTGACCAAATATCATGGATTGAAAACTGTCTTTGATAGTGCAGAATTTACCAACCTGACTCCTTACGTCAACCGCTTGCGCCTGATTAAGTCTGCCGATGAAATCCAGAAAATGCTGGTAGCTGGGCAATATGCTGATAAGGCTGTTAATATCGGTTTTGACAATATTTCACTGGAAAATACCGAAACGGATATCATTGCTCAGATTGACTTTGCTATCAAGCGCGAAGGCTATGAGATGAGCTTTGAAACTATGGTCCTGACGGGAAATAATGCAGCTAATCCGCACGGCATTCCCGGTGCCAATAAAGTTGAAAATAACGCCCTCCTCCTTTTTGACCTTGGCTGCATGGTCAATGGCTATGCCAGCGATATGACAAGGACCGTTGCTGTTGGCCAGCCGGACCAGTTTAAAAAAGATATCTACAATCTGACATTGGAAGCCCAGCAAGCTGCTCTTGACTTTATCAAGCCAGGCGTCACAGCTCATGAAGTAGACCGCGCCGCTCGGCAAGTCATCGAAAAAGCGGGCTACGGTAAGTATTTCAATCACCGCCTCGGCCATGGTATCGGTATGGATGTTCACGAATTTCCATCTATCATGGAGGGCAACAACATGGTCATCGAAGAAGGCATGTGCTTCTCTGTTGAGCCTGGCATTTACATCCCTGGTAAGGTCGGTGTCCGCATCGAAGACTGCGGCCATGTCACTAAAAATGGTTTTGAACTCTTCACCGAGACTGGCAAGGACTTGCTCTATTTTGAATAGAATTTTATAAGCCTATATTATGTCTTGAATGATTATTAGATTTGGCAAAGACCTTCTGGCTATTTAAGCTATCATTGTTGAACATTGTTATAGCTGTCTTAGTCCTTAAGCGTTTATAATTTCAAAAAAACGATAGAAAAGTTTCTGTCGTTTTTTTCTTGTTTCCTAGTAATTATACTAAGTCATTTAGATTTACCTGCTTTTCCTCTAATGATGTGAGCTGTCAGAGACTTTCCGAAGAAATCAATTACTCCTCACTATCCAGTTCTTACACTAAGCACGATGCTTTCATCATTGAGAAGAGAAAGCGTCACAAACCCTTATCATATCAGAGTTTTTTATCCCTTCTTGCCCTTCTGATTTAAAAATGTTAT
>CAUVQK010000105.1:0-5314 GCA_963553705.1 uncultured Streptococcus sp. | reverse complement strand
GGAGCCCCAATCGGAGCCAACATAACTGCTAGCTTGCTAGGACCTTGGCGGTAAATATACCATGGATGCTGTCCGTTTATGCTTTTCAAATAGCCTCCTGGATATACTTCTTCTGACTCAATCAAACGTTTCAAAATTTCCCCGTTAAAGGACAGGATGATGGTTTCACACACTTCACCCTTGTCATGGATTGGCTTTTCAGTTGGCTCAATGACTGCTACTACATCTTCAAATTCCTTTAATAGCATAAGTTCTCTTTCTTTAAGGCTTCAGCAAATCCAGCTTCATCTTTTCTATGCGACGCAACTTGGTCTCATCTTTTTTTGCTTCACTGATATAGCGAGCCCATTCGCGCTGGTGGCTAGGCGGCAGTTTTGTAAAGCGCTCTTTGGCAGAACCGTCCAAACCTTCTTTCAGTTCAAGGATTACCTGGTTCAAAATAGCATCTGATAAATCTGACATGTCGGTTCCTCCTGTCATATTTTACTTAGATAACTTTGCCAACCTTTTCTACAGACTTGACGAATGGTGGCTAGCTTCACGGGCATGCTCTAGCTTGTCTAGATAGTATTCCCGTTTCTCCTCTACCTCATGAATGGTTGGCTCGTCTTTCTCACCATGAACACGGACAATCTTCGCTGGAACGCCGACCACCGTCACATCACTTGGAACATCGGCCACGACAACTGCACCGGCTCCGACCTTGGCTTTCTCGCCAATCTCAATCGGTCCAATGACTTGAGCATGGGCAGAGACCAAGGCACCCCTACGGACGGTCGGGTGGCGTTTGCCTGTATCCTTTCCCGTACCGCCTAGGGTCACGCCGTGGTAAAGCATGGCCCCCTTCTCCACAATGGCCGTTTCTCCAATCACTAGGCCACTGCCATGGTCAATGAAGACACCTGACTCAATCTGAGCGCCGGGATGAATCTCAATCTGGGTCCAGAAACGCCAGAATTGACTGTGCATGCGCGCCAGCAGCTTGAAGCCGTGCCGCCACAAAAAATGTGAGAGGCGGTGGGCCGCCAAAGCTTTGATGCCTGGATAGGTTAGCAAGACTTCCAGCGACGTTCGTGCCGCCGGGTCATTTTCTTTTACAATATCAATAGATTCCTTCCACCAACCCATGCTAGCCTCCTTCCTTCTCTAAACAAGGAGAGACGAGAACTAGGCTCGCCTCTGCCGATTTTTGATGAGGTCTACAGGGATAAGCGACCTCTTATTCTTCTGTTTTAGGGCTTTCTTGATGGTCTTTGTGACCTTTGTACTCCTTGTGTGGATGATGTCCCTTGTCATGATGATGTTTTGGCTTATCAGACTTTGGTGGACGCGGCAGCAATACTTTCATGGAAGCGTCTACCCGGCCTTTGGCATCAATCTTGATAACCTTGACATCCACTTCATCACCGATTTGTACGACATCTTCGACGTTGTTGGTCCGAGTCCAAGCCAGCTCTGAGATGTGAACGAGAGCATCCGTCTTGTCAAAGAGATTGACAAAGGCACCGAATTTCTCAATTCGAACAACCTTGGCATGGTAAACTTCATCCACTTTTGCTTCGCGGACCAAGCCAGCAATGATTTCCTTAGCACGATTAATCGCATCTTGGTCGCTGGAGTAGATGGATACATTGCCCTCTTCATCAATATCAATCTTAACACCGGTCTCAGCGATGATCTTGTCGATGGTTTCTCCACCTTTTCCGATAACAATCTTAATCTTATCCACATCAATCTTGATGGTGTCGATTTTCGGAGCAGTTGGAGCCAGCTCAGGACGCGGAGCTGGAATCGTCGCTTCAATCAAGTCCAAAATTTCAAAGCGAGCCTTCTTAGCCTGAGCCAGAGCTTCTGTCAGGATTTCTGCTGTAATTCCTTCAATCTTGATATCCATCTGCAGGGCTGTAATCCCTTCGCGAGTACCAGCTACCTTAAAGTCCATATCACCAAAATGGTCTTCCAAACCTTGAATGTCCGTCAGAACCGTGTAGTTGCTGCCATCTGAAATCAAGCCCATGGCAATTCCGGCAACCGGCGCCTTAATCGGAACACCACCGGCCATGAGAGCCAAAGTGCCCGCACAGATAGAGGCTTGGGAGGAAGAACCGTTTGACTCCAAGACTTCTGCTACCAGACGGATAGCGTAAGGAAACTCTTCCAAGCTAGGCAAGACTTGCTCCAAGGCACGTTCCCCAAGAGCACCGTGGCCGATTTCACGACGGCCAGGAGCCCCATAACGACCTGTCTCACCGACAGAGTATTGCGGGAAATTATAGTGGTGCATGAAGCGTTTCTTGTATTCTGGATCCAAGCCATCCACGATTTGCGTTTCCCCCATTGGTGCCAGGGTCAGGACAGACAAGGCCTGGGTTTGCCCACGAGTAAAGAGACCAGAACCATGCACGCGCGGCAGGTAATCCACTTCCGCATCCAGCGGACGGATTTCATCAACCTTACGACCATCAGGACGGACCTTATCTTCGGTAATCAAACGTCGCACTTCTGCATGCTCCATTTGCTCCAAGATTTCAGCCACATCACGCATGATACGGTCGAATTCTTCATGGTCCGCGTATTTCTCTTCATAAACTGCTGTGACTTGATCTTTGACAGCCTGGGTTGCGGCTTCGCGCGCTAGCTTTTCTTCTACCTGAACAGCCTTTTGCAAGTCGCTGTTGTAGGCTGCGACAATCTCTGCCTGCAGCTCTTCATCAACATGCAGCAATTCTACTTCTGCTTTTTCCTTGCCGACTGCTGCAACGATTTCTTCTTGGAAGGCAATCAATTCTTTGACCGCTTCGTGCCCTTTGAGAAGAGCTTCCAGCATGACATCTTCAGACAGCTCCTTAGCTCCAGACTCTACCATGTTGATAGCATCTTTGGTACCAGCCACTGTCAGTTCCAAAAGTGAAACTTCTTTTTGTTCCTTGCTAGGGTTGATGATGAATTCACCGTCTACATAGCCGACTTGAACTCCTGCGATAGGGCCGTTAAAAGGAATATCTGAGATAGAAAGAGCCAGAGAGCTACCGAACATCGCTGCCATTTGAGGCGAAGCATCTTCGTCATAAGAAAGAACAGTATTGATAACCTGAACTTCATTGCGGAAGCCTTCCGCAAACATAGGACGAATCGGACGGTCAATCAAGCGGGCAGTCAAAGTCGCATCTGTCGATGGACGACCTTCACGCTTGTTAAAGCCACCAGGGTATTTTCCAGCCGCATACATTTTTTCCTCATAGTTGACCTGCAATGGGAAAAAGTCACCAGTAGCCATCTTTTTGGACATAGTAGCCGCAGTTAAAACGGTACTTTCTCCATATCGAACAACGGCGCTGCCATTTGCTTGCTTTGCAACCTGACCGGTTTCAACAACCAACTCACGACCTGCAAAAACGGTTTTAAAAACTTGTTTTGTCATAAAGACTCCTTGCCGAGCACATGCTCAAAATTTTTCATACGCCTTGGCTACAAAGATCAAGATATTAAGACCGTCAAAAGCAAAGTAAAAATAGGAAACTGGTGAAGTCTTCGATGAAGACAAGACAGTTTATCTTTTTTACACAGCTTTTAGGTTGTATTCAGTTCATCAAGATATTAAGCCCTTAAGCAACTCATAGGAGGTGTTCAGTTAGCACTTTGACTTTAATATCATGGTCTTAGTAGCTTATTATATCCTCATCTTTGTATCAAGCACGTACAGACCTTATTTTACCACAATTTCAGGCAAAAGAAAAAGGCTGAAAATGGCTTTTTTCTATAAAAGTACTGAAAATCTATTTTTCTTTTCTATAGCTGATTATAGCTGGCTGTCAGAGTTCGTTTTTTCCCTTTCGATTCGTCAAATAGGATGACGGTATAGCCACTATTCACTTTTCAAAGAGAAGTTCTTGCTTTATAATAAATACAGTTACTCATTTCAAACATGTAAAGGAGACAATCGTGCCAGATCATCAAACAGTTGAAAAGAAAGATTTTTTCTCACTCCTTGCGACAGCCTTAGTCTGCTTTGCAGGCATCTTATCTGAAACCAGTATGAATGTAACCTTCCCGCATCTAAGTAAGGTCTTTGGGTTAGGATTGGGAACGCTACAATGGATTACGACAGGGTATTTACTAGCAGTGGCCATCACAATTACTTTAGGAGCGACCTTAGCCCACAATTGGAAAGAGAGAACCATCCTCTTTACCGCTTTGGCCAACTTTTGCTTGGGAACGCTGATTGCCATGTTGGCTTCAAGCTTTCCCATCTTGATGATAGGGAGAATCCTGCAAGGAGGGGCTACTGGATTAGCCATTCCTTTGCTCTTTAACTTGATTGTTGAGCGTATTCCTAAGCAAAAAATTGGAACCTATATGGGCTTGTCTGGGATGGTGGTCAGCCTAGCACCAGCAATTGGGCCAACTTACGGTGGTTTTATGATTAGTCGTTTTGACTGGCATATGATTTATACCTTTATTCTTCCTGTCCCAATCATTTCCTTTATTCTTGGCTTTTTCTTTTTAAGAAATTCCGAGAAGTCTAGGAAACGCGCCTTTGATCTTCTCTCATTTCTCCTCTTAGCAAGCTCACTCGTCTTTGCCATTGTAGCCATCTCCAGCTTAGAAGAAGGACATATTGATTGGCTCTATCTTGTTCTCTGCATAGTGCCACTAGCTTGCTTCATCTATCGGAGCTTGAAAATCGATCATCCATTCTTAGATATTCGGATTTTAAAGCAACCAACGGTCTTATTGGCTATTTTACCCTTCTTCATTTTTCAGTTTATCAACCTATCGGCCAATTTTCTGATTCCCAACTTCCTGGTCATAGAAAAAGAAATTTCAACTGCTCAGGCAGGCTTTGCACTGCTCCCAGGAACCATGCTCGGAGCCTTTCTCTCTCCTCTCTTTGGCAAACTCTATGATAGAAAAGGCCCGAAACCAACCCTATTTACAGGAAATTCTCTACTTTTCCTTGCTGTGCTCTTGCTCCTTTTCTTCACAAAAGAACTCACCTTAACAGCTGTTATTGCGATTTATATTTGCTTTACCTTGGGGCGAAACATGGCCTTCAATAACACACTTGCCCTAGCGACAACTCAAGTTGATAAAGGAAAGACTGCAGATACGACCGCGCTGTTTCAGCTGGCCCAGACATTTGCGGGTGCTATAGGTACTGCAGTAACTGCTGTCATTGCTAATCAAGCTCCCAATATGACAAAAGGAATTCAAAACGTCTTTACCCTTTTATTGGGCTTGGTTATCTTCGTATTCTTATCTTATCTACTGCTTTTTAAAAAGATTGCAGCAAAGAAACATTGACTTTTATCCT
>CAUVQK010000104.1:0-5345 GCA_963553705.1 uncultured Streptococcus sp. | reverse complement strand
ATAAAAATAAGGCGATGAGTTCAAGGAAGGAAAAAACCTAAAACTTTATAACACAAAGTAAAATTTTCAGCCTATCTATCCTAGATAATTTTCTTTTTAGTCCAATACTCCCAGCTCCTGCTTATCTACTTCATCCCCCTCGGAGTCTCAATTTTTCAAACTCAGTACCATGCCAAAAGCTGTTTTTTCCTTCTTGCCAACCCGCTTACATTTTGCTAAAATGATGTCAAAAATTAGTAAGGAAAAATTATGCCACAACAACTCTTTAAAGAATTTGCCCAGCTAGATCAAGTGGAAGCTATTGTTCTCGGTGGCTCTCGTGCTGGACAGCATTTTGACAAAGACTCAGACTATGATGTTTATATCTACTTGACAGATTCCATTGCTCCCACGACTCGACGCGATATCCTCAGCAAGTACTGCTCCTACATGGAAATCGGCAATCAGTTTTGGGAACTAGAGGATGACTGTGTGCTGAAGAGCAAGATCGAAATTGAGCTCATTTACCGTACACTGGACAACTTTGATAAAGATCTGCAGACTGTCGTCCTAGACCACCAAGCCCAGAATGCCTATACCACCTGTATGTGGCACAATCTGCTCCACAGCAAAATCATCTACGACCGAAATGGTCGCTATGAGGCACTTCAGAACAAGTACAGACGACCTTATCCAGCTGAGCTGAAAAAGAATATTATTAAGAAGCAGCTCCTCTTACTCGATCAAGCCATGCCAGCTTTCTCCAAACAAATAGAAAAAGCGCTCAAGCGTCAAGACTTGCTCAGTATCAATCACCGTAGCAGTGAATTTTTTGCTTCCTATTTTGACTTGCTCTTTGCCCTAAACGAACAGACGCACCCTGGAGAAAAGAGAATGCTGGAGTTTGCAAAAACCAACTGCTCGCTATTGCCTCAGCATTTCGAAGAAAATATACAGACCTATTTTCAAAAACTCTATACTGAGCCCGCTGAAGCGATAAAGCTTATCAATCAGCTAGTGACGACCATCAAAGAAATCATTTCTCAAGAAACGATTGACGGTTTTTAGCAATGTCTTCTGAAACCAGTAGCTCATTGCTGCAGAAGCTTAAAAAAATTAGGAGTTTGAACATTAGTGTTCAAACTCCTTTTCATGCTTATTATTAGCGATTCTTCGTATCCAAGATAATGGTTACTGGACCATCATTAACCAGTTCAACCTGCATGTCTGCTCCAAAGAGACCAGTTTTTGTTGGTACTTCTTGCGCCAGTAGCTGATTAAATTCGTCATAGAGACGACTAGCTAATTCGGGTGGCGCCGCCTTGACGAAAGCCGGCCGATTTCCCTTCTTAGTATCCGCATGCAGGGTGAACTGAGAGATAGAGAGAATCTCCCCTTTAATATCTTTAACAGACAGGTTCATCTTGCCCTCAGCATCGGAAAAAATCCGCATATTGACGATCTTCCTGACTGCATAATCCATATCCTCCTGACTATCGTCAGGCCCTACGCCTACTAGGAGCAGGAGACCTTGTCCAATACTGCTGTGCAGCTGCTGGTCAATGCTGACCTGAGCACGCTTCACGCGCTGAATCACTATTTTCATATCTTTTCCTTTGCTTTTAAACAAGTCACCAAGGGTAACTTACAGCTCGATAATGATTTCCGAAATAGATCAACCATTAGTCCGCTTGACCGAGTAGACCTCCGGCACGCTCTTAATCTTATCCACCACCGTCGTCAGCATGGACAGATTAGCAATACCAAAAGAAACGTGGATATTAGCAAATTTCATATCCTTGGTTGGCTGAGCATTGACTGTTGAAATATTTTTGGTGGTATTAGACAGAACCTGCAACACATCGTTGAGGAGACCAGACCGGTTGAGACCGTAAATATCAATGTGAGCCGTGTACTCTTTGGTTGTGTTATTGTCTTCCCATTCCACATCAATCAGCCGCTGCTCGTAATTTTCCTGGGCCTTAAGATTCATGCAATCCTGTCGGTGAATGGCTACACCGCGCCCTTTGGTAATATAGCCGACAATATCATCACCCGGTACAGGATTACAGCATTTAGCAATCCGGATGAGGAGGCCAGACGCCCCCTGAATAACCACACCGCCTTCGTGCTTGACCTTGAGGGTATCTTTTTTGTTTTCAACCTTGACTTCGCCGCCCTTAACCAATTCCTCCGCTTCTGCTCTAGCCTTGGCCCGTTCTTCCTCACGGCGCTCTTTTTCTGTCAAACGGTTGAAAATACTAATGGCACCAATCTCACCGAAGCCAATCGCCGCAAAAAGCGCCTCTTCGGTCTTATAGCTAGTCTTTTGCAGCACTTCTTCCATGTGCTTCTTGTCCATGTACTTATTAGCTACATAGCCATGCTCCTGAAATTGAGCCTGCAAGAGCTCCCGCCCTTTGGAGATAGACAGCTCCTTGTCTTGATTTTTAAAGAACTGGCGGATTTTATTTCTGGCCTTGCTGGTCTTGACAATATTGAGCCAGTCGCGGCTCGGTCCGAAGGAGTTAGCATTGGTGATAATTTCCACCTGATCCCCTGTCCTAAGCTTGGTTGTCAGAGGAACCATCCGACCATTGACCTTGGCTCCTGTGGCTTTCTCGCCGACCTTGGTATGGATCTCATAGGCAAAGTCAATGGGGCCCGAGTCCTTAGGCAGAGAGCGCACTGCTCCATCCGGTGTGAAGACGTAGATTTCCTCAGCCAGATAGCTCTCCTTGACCGAGTCAACGAAGTCCTTGGCATCGTTAGACTGGTCCTGCAGCTCCATCAGCTCCTTGATCCAGTTCATCCCGATGGCTGATTCTCTGCTGTCTACCTGTCCCTTGACGCCTTTCTTGTAAGCCCAGTGGGCCGCAACCCCATACTCAGCGACCTCATGCATTTCCTTGGTCCGAATCTGAAACTCAATCGGACCTTTAGGGCCATAAACGGTCGTATGGATAGACTGGTAACCATTGGCCTTGCGGTTGGCAATATAATCCTTGAACCGCCCCGGCATCGGCCGCCAAAGCTCATGAATGTAGCCCAGCATAGCATAAACATCACTGTGGGTATCCAAGATACAGCGAATAGCAATCAGATCATAAATCTCATCAAAACGCTTCTTCTTGTCCTGCATCTTGCGATAGATCGAGTAGATATGCTTGGGCCGGCCATAAATCTTGCCGTGCAGATTGCGCTCGCCAGCATAGGTCTCAATCTTCTGAACCACCTCTTCTACCAGTTCTTCACGCTCCTGACGCTTCTCCTTCATCATGTGGGAAATTTTATAAAATTCCACTTCATTGAGATAACGGAAGGACAAATCTTCCAGCTCCCACTTGACACTGGAAATCCCCAGACGATGAGCCAAGGGGGCGTAGATTTCCATTGTTTCTCGAGAAATCCGCTCTTGCTTATCCTTGCGCAGATGCTTGAGCGTCCGCATATTGTGGAGACGGTCTGCCAGTTTGACCAAAATAACCCGAATATCCTCTGACATGGCCATCAGCATCTTGCGATGGTTTTCCGCCAACTGCTCCTCGTGGGATTTGTACTTGACCTTACCCAGCTTGGTAACCCCATCCACAATCACGCGTACATCATTCCCAAACTCTCTTTCCAAATCATCCAGCGTCGCACGGGTATCCTCGACCACATCATGAAGAAAGCCGCAGGCAACCGTTACCGCATCTAGCTTGAGCGTGGCCAAAATCCCTGCCACCTGAATAGGATGCACAATATAAGGCTCACCTGACCTCCGAAACTGCCCACTGTGACAGTCAATCGCATAGATCAAAGCTTTCTGTATAAAGGCCACATCCTCCGCAGCCAGATATTTTCTCGTAAGGGCCAATACCTGATCGCCCGTCAAATTCACTTCTTTTGGCATCTCGTCTCTCCAATTCCTGCCTACTATTTTATCACTTTTAACCCAATATGAAAACCTAGAAGACGGTTCATATAAAAACCCGCCTTAAACGGGCGGGAGTTATCCGGTGTGAGGCTGGTAAAAACAAAGCCTTACTTATTATCCTGCAATTCCTGAATGCCACTTCTCTTTTGCTGGGCACTTTCTTTGACTTGATTAGAAAATTGACCGACCAAAACTTGATTTAAGCCACCTATAATCTGACCCACAGACCGATCTCAGTCTGTCGCAATAGTAGAGACGTTTTTTTGACATCATCTCTTTCCTTCTGAACTTCCGCCAATGCTGCCTTACCTAATGTCTTAATCGTCCCTAAAGCCAAAGTTTTAAGGTAAGCGTCTATATCAAGTTTAGCAGCTATTTTACTTTTCCCCATAGATATCTCTCCTTATGTGAGCTAATTCTTCATCATATTTATCTGACTTTTTACGAAATCGTTTATCCAAAAGTGAACCTTCTTCTTCAACCCCTTCGAGATCTCTACGATATTCTATCTCAAGATTATCTTGTACTTGAAAAACTTTATCATAAAATTCATGGATAAGCTGAGCGCCTTCTGTAGAACGTCTCAAGCAAGCAACTGTATAATCTTCCATATCTTGTATTTGCTGCCTTGCAGAATGATAGAGGTCATCCGTTTCAGTCATCACTTCTTCGAAATTTCGCTTCTCATCTAAATATTTATCATACTCCGCATTATAGCATTCTTGAGTACTCCTGAGCTGTTCATAAAGCTTATCCTTCTTATTCTCTATATGTTGCCCCATCTTTTGTACTCCCCAGCAAGCCCCTCATCCTTTTTCACTAATTCTTGGATTCCATTAAGAAGTTTAGAACTTAGTCCATCAAATTCTTCTTTAGTCTTGACAGCTTTGTTCCGCATATCTTTCAGCTCAGTTATGATGCTAGTTTCAACGGTATCCTTTGTAGCTCCTACTTGAGCAAGAGCATCTATCACCTCTGCTTCACTTAACAGTCTAGAGACATTCGGCATCGCCTGAGCTTGAGCTAACAGAGCATCCCACCTTCCACTGACTTTAGATACACCATAATCACAAAAAGCCATAATTGCTTCAGTCGAAATAGCTGCCAAGTTTTGCAAACTGGATGCAAAAGTCGTAGCCTGCTCACTATCTAGGTAAATTATTTCAGATCTAGTATAACCAGCAGCAACCATTTTCTGGTAGCGTTCACTCAATGCTTTTTTCTTAATATCAAGCTGCTCCATAGCTTGCTTGGCGCGGGCAAGGCGGTAATCCTGAAGATCTGACTCACTCACATTTAAATAACCTGAGTCATATTCATAACCACCCCACATATGTTGGGTGCCTATATTTTTTCGATCTTTACTATTAATATTAACAACAGTTCCGACAGCTCCTTCACTTCCCTTTTCTGGGTAACCAATAGTAACTATATCTTTTCGATCTAT
>CAUVQK010000103.1:0-5367 GCA_963553705.1 uncultured Streptococcus sp. | reverse complement strand
AAAAAATTCTTATCTCTTGAAGCTTGGCTGGAAGCTTTGGAACAGGTTCATAAAGATGATATTATCAAAGCAGCTGGTCTCTTAAAATTACAAGCTATTTACTTTATGGAAGGAAAATAATGCAGGGAGAAGTGCTAGAAAAAATCAATTATTCAGCAGTGGGAGAAACTGTTTATCAGACAGTCTTGGCAAATGGTTTGCGTGTTTTTCTTCTGCCTAAAAATGATTTTAATGAAACTTATGGGATTATCTCAACTAATTTTGGTTCAGTGGATACGGAGATTGTTTCACGTGAAACCAAGCAGGTCACTCAGTATCCGGCGGGAATAGCTCATTTTTTGGAACATAAGCTTTTTGAAGGCCCGCAGGGAAAGGATTTGCTGCTGGAATTTACTAAGCTAGGGGCTGAGAGCAATGCCTTTACGAGCTTTACTCGAACCAGCTATTTATTTTCTGCAACGGATAATATCTCAGAAAACCTACAGCTTTTGCAAGAACTGGTGCATCGGGCTGATTTCACAAAAGAATCCATTTTGCGGGAACAGGATATTATCGGCCAAGAAATTGAAATGTATCAGGATAATCCAGATTATCGTCTCTTTTTTGGAGCCTTGGCCAATCTCTATCCTCAAACACCTCTGGCAGAAGACATTGCAGGAACGAAAGAGTCTATCTCTGAGATTACCGTCGAAAATTTGAAGGAAAATTTCAGTAACTTTTATCATCCTTCTAATATGACTTTGTTTGTGATTGGTAATTTCGATTTGGAACAGATAGCTGCAGAGATTGCTGAACAGCAGGAAAAACTAGTTTTTGCTGGGAGTTCGGAACCTATTGAAAAAATTCCTGTTAGCCTTCAACCAGTGGTATCAACGGATACCTACCGAATGGAGGTGGCTAGTCCAAAACTGGCAGTTGGGATTCGAGGGACAGACTTTGTTGATGAATCGGAGTTGTATCGCTATAAAATCACTTTGAAACTCTTATTTGCCATGATGTTTAGCTGGACTTCCAAGCGTTTCCAGTCCCTCTATGAAAGTGGGAAAATGGATAATTCTTTAACGCTGGAAGTGGAAGTAGAAAAAGATTTTCACTTTGTCATGCTGACGATGGATACTCAGGAACCGGTGGGACTTTCTCATCAATTTCGCTCAGCCATCAAGAATTTTGACAAGGATCCGGATGTGACAGAAGAGCATTTGGATACGATTAAAAGTGAGATGTTTGGTGATTTTCTGCATGGTTTAAACTCGCTTGAGTATATTGCAACCCAATATGAACCTCAGTTGATGGGTGAGAGTCTGTTTGATTTGCCAAAAATCTTACAGGATATCAGCTTAAATGATGTGATAAAACTAGGTCATCGTTTTATCGATCAGTGTGATATGACAGATTTTACTATTTTTCCAAAATAATTCCAGAATCGTTTTTAAAATTTTGTTAAAATAGTGAAGAATAGAAAAAAGGGAAAAGTACGTATGAGAAAAAAAACGATAGGAGAAGTGTTGAAGCTTGCCCGGACTAATCAAGGGCTGAGCTTAGAGGAATTGTCAAAAAAGACAGATATCCAGCAGGATTTGCTAGAAGCGCTGGAACGAAATGACTATGATTTGCTTCCTAGTCCTTTCTATGCCCGTAGCTTCTTGCGGAAATATGCTTGGGCTGTAGATTTGGATGAATCCATTATTCTGGAGGCTTACGAAGCTGGTGAAATGATTGTCTTTGATGAAGTGGCACTGGCAGCAGATGAGGAATTCAGGAGCAGAAAAAATAAAAATAAAAGCTCTTTTCTGCCCTTGTTCTATTTTCTTTTGTTGGCTTCAGCTATTGCTGCTTTCGTAGCTTACTATATCTGGAGCTATGCTCATACTAATTCGGTAAGTTTCAAAGCATCTAACAGCAATTATAGTCTGGTTTCCTCTACAAGCACTAACAATCAGAAGACTTCCTTTTCTTCGGCTGATTCTAAGTCAGTTTCTTCCTCAGCTAGCAAATTGACAGTTAGTGGAAGCGGAGAGAATTTGATTGCTGAGTATAGTGGAGCAAGTCAGACTGTTAAAGTGACCGTTTCTGTGGAGCAAACGACCAATTTGGTAAGCATAAGCGATTCAGAACTAGCCGAAGGCATCACCTTATCTCCTGAAAAATCAAGCCAGACGGTTTCTCTTGAGCCAGGCAATAAGTATCTTATTACGTTAGCACCTGTTAAAGGAGCAACTGTGACGATAGAGGGACAAAAACTGGATACTTCGGCTTTGACTAGTGATAGTGGAACCATTAGTTTGAACATTACGAAAGGATAAAACGAAGGGAATCCCATGAAAAAAGAAAATATTCCAAATGCCTTAACTCTTGTCAGGATTGCTTTAATCCCTGTATTTGTTGTGATTTTAACATTCGGTCATTCTTACACCATGCATATCTTGGCAGCTTTTATATTTGCTTTTGCCAGTATAACTGATTATCTAGATGGTTATTTGGCTCGAAAGTGGGAAGTGGTAACAAATTTTGGTAAATTTGCTGATCCCATGGCTGATAAGCTTTTAGTGATGTCTGCTTTTATCATGTTGATCGAGATGAAAATGGCTCCTGCCTGGGTTGTAGCGATTATTATTTGCCGGGAATTGGCAGTAACAGGTCTGCGCTTGCTTTTAGTGGAAACAGGCGGTACAGTCTTAGCGGCTGCTATGCCAGGTAAAATCAAGACCTTCACGCAGATGTTTGCTATTATTTTTCTATTGATTCATTGGACTCTCTTAGGGCAAATCCTTCTGTATATCGCTTTAATCTTTACGATTTATTCTGGATATGACTACTTCAAGGGAAGTGCCTATCTCTTTAAAGATACCTTTAAATAATATGGAAAATATCATCGAAGTAAGAAATCTTAAATACAAATACGATAGTGAGTCTGAGAATTACACTTTAAATGATGTCTCCTTTCAAGTAAAAAAAGGGGAATGGCTGTCTATTGTCGGTCATAATGGGAGTGGAAAATCAACCACAGTTCGTTTGATTGACGGTCTTTTAGAAGCGGAAAGCGGAGATATTATCATCTCAGGCGATAAGCTAACAGCTGAAAATGTCTGGGAAAAACGCAGACAGATTGGTATGGTATTCCAAAATCCAGATAATCAGTTTGTCGGAGCAACTGTAGAAGACGATGTAGCCTTTGGTTTGGAAAATCAAGGGCTAGCCTATGATCTGATGGTAGAGCGAGTCCAGCAGGCATTAGAGCTTGTCGGGATGCTGGATTTTAAGGAGCGTGAACCAGCTCGTCTTTCTGGAGGCCAGAAACAGCGGGTAGCTGTTGCAGGTGTGGTAGCTCTGAGACCGGATATTATTATTTTGGATGAAGCAACCAGCATGCTGGATCCAGAGGGACGTTTGGATCTTATCCAAACCGTGAAAAAAATTAAAGACAGTAATCAGCTGACCGTCATTTCTATCACTCATGACCTGGATGAAATAGCCTTAAGCGACCGTGTTTTGGTTATGAAAGAGGGTCAGGTTGAGTCTACTGCTACCCCGAGAGAGCTTTTTTCTCGAGAAGATTTGGAAGAGCTAGGATTGGATCAGCCATTTGTTAATCAGGTAAAGGCGGCTTTGCGTCAGTCAGGGTTTCCTCTGCCAGACTCTTACTTAACAGAAAAAGAATTGCAGGATCAACTATGGGCATTACTCTCAAAAATGTAAGTTATACTTATCAAGCTGGCACCCCTTTTGAGGGACCAGCGCTTTTTGGAGTGGATTTGGAGATAAAATCGGGCAGCTACACCGCTCTTATCGGGCATACTGGTAGCGGTAAGTCAACCATTCTCCAGCTTTTAAATGGCTTGCTGGTTCCTAATCAAGGCAGTGTTGAAGTAGGCAGTACAGTCATCACGGCTGATTCTGTCAATAAAGATATTAAACAGGTGCGCAAGAAAGTCGGTCTGGTCTTTCAATTTCCGGAAAGTCAAGTTTTTGATGAAACAGTTTTGAAAGATGTGGCTTTTGGTCCTCAGAATTTTGGTGTTTCTAAAGAAGAAGCGGAAGCTTTGGCACGTGAAAAGCTGCACTTAGTCGGAATTTCTGAGGATTTGTTCAATCGCAGTCCTTTCGAACTTTCTGGTGGCCAGATACGCAGGGTGGCCATCGCTGGCATACTAGCCATGGAGCCTGATATCTTGGTTTTGGATGAGCCGACAGCAGGACTTGATCCATCCGGTCGAAAAGAACTGATGAGGCTCTTTGAAGAGCTGCATCAAGCCGGTATGACCATTGTTTTGGTAACTCACCTAATGGATGATGTAGCCAACTTTGCTGATACAGTCTATGTTTTAGATAAGGGCAGAGTCGTCAAGAGCGGTCAGCCTGCTCAGGTCTTTCAGGATCTTGATTTTATGGAGAGTATTCAATTGGGTGTTCCCAAGATTACAAAATTTGCTCACGAATTGGCGGAGAAAGGGATGAATTTCTCGCACTATCCTATTACAATTGAAGAATTCAAGGAGATCTTGCATGGATAAGTTGATTTTAGGTCGCTATATTCCCGGAAATTCAATTATTCATCGTTTGGATCCGCGGAGCAAGTTGCTGGCGATGTTTCTTTTTATTCTATTAATTTTCTGGGCTAATAATCTTGGAACCAATCTGCTGTTGTTTGTTTTCGTTTTTAGTTTGGTCTTGCTGTCAAAGGTTCCTTTGAAGTTCTTTTTAAAGGGTATCCAGTCCATGGTTTTTATCATAGCTTTTACCACCTTGTTCCAGCTGTTTTTGACCTCAGGAGGCGCTACAATTTTTCAGTTTGCTTTTATCAGAATTACAGAAGCAGGACTGTCACAGGCTGGTATTATTTTTAGCCGCTTTATTCTGATTATTTTCTTTTCTACTCTTCTGACTCTGACAACAACACCCTTAAGCTTGTCCGATGCGGTTGAGTCTTTGCTGAAGCCTCTGAAGGTTTTCAAGGTGCCAGCACATGAGATTGGTCTGATGCTCTCTATGAGCCTGCGCTTCGTTCCAACTTTGATGGATGATACTACTCGGATTATGAACGCCCAGAGGGCGCGTGGTGTTGACTTTGGCGAGGGAAAAATCATTCAAAAGATTAAATCTATTATTCCCATTCTAATCCCTTTATTTGCTTCCAGTTTTAAAAGGGCGGATGCTCTAGCTATTGCCATGGAAGCGCGCGGCTATAATGGAGGTGAAGGTCGGACACGTTTTCGCCGTTTGGCATGGAAAAGAAATGACAGCTTGGCTATTATTAGCTTATTTATATTAGGTATTCTGCTTTATATATTGAAAAACTGACCTGCTGTTTAAAGTGTTTTTAGAGAATAGTATAAGTTAAACTTGTCTATTTTTTACTTGATCAAAGAA
>CAUVQK010000102.1:0-5383 GCA_963553705.1 uncultured Streptococcus sp. | reverse complement strand
AGTACCTTTTTTCCTTACAAGAACTTTACATCTTCCTTAGCTTTTGTGTTGAAAACATCTTCCATAAAATGGTAAAATGGTGTAAGTCTAACTAAAAATATAAGAGAGATCAATGAAAAAACATCAAACCCTATATAAATTTTTAGGCCAAACCCTACTATATTTTGTTATCTTTCTGGCCTTGCTTTATTTCTTTAGCTATCTAGGTCAGGGTCAGGGCGGCTTTATCTATAATGAATTTTAATGTGAAAGAGTAGGAAACAATGGCAAATAAAGTGATACATGATATGATTGAAGCGATTGAGCATTTTGCTCAGGTGCAGCCGGATTTTCCGGTTTATGATATTTTAGGTCAAGTTCATACTTATGGCGATTTAAAGAAGGATTCCGATTCGTTGGCGGCTCAGATTGACCGTTTGGGACTTCCTGACAAGTCTCCGGTTGTGGTCTTTGGCGGTCAGGAATACGAAATGCTGGCTACCTTTGTGGCCTTGACCAAGTCTGGTCATGCCTACATTCCTATCGACAGTCATTCAGCCTTGGAGCGCGTGGCAGCGATTGTGGAAGTTGCTGAGCCAAGCTTGATTATTGCTATCAATGATTTTCCGCTGGCAGATGTGGCAGCTCCTATTTTTAGTGCGGAGCAAGTTCAGACGGCTTTCAGAGAGGGAGCATCCTATGAGCTTAGCCATCCGGTGCAGGGAGATGATAATTATTACATCATTTTCACATCAGGGACGACTGGCAAGCCTAAGGGGGTGCAGATTTCCCACAATAACCTGCTCAGCTTTACGAATTGGATGATTACGGATAAAGAGTTTGCGACTCCGAATCGTCCTCAAATGTTGGCTCAGCCGCCTTATTCTTTTGACTTGTCGGTCATGTATTGGGCGCCGACTTTGGCCTTGGGAGGGACTCTTTTTGCCCTACCTTCGGCTGTGACTCAGGATTTCAAGCAACTGTTTGAGACGATTCTCAGTCTGCCTATTGCTATCTGGACTTCGACGCCTTCCTTTGCGGACATGGCCTTGCTGTCAGATGACTTTAATAGCCAGAAGCTGCCTCAGCTGACGCATTTCTACTTTGACGGCGAGGAGTTGACGGTCAAGACAGCTCAGAAGCTGCGCGATCGCTTCCCTCAAGCTCGCATTATCAATGCCTATGGTCCGACTGAGGCAACAGTGGCCCTGTCTGCAGTAGCAGTAACGGATGAGATGCTGCAGAATTGCAAGCGCCTGCCGATTGGCTATACCAAGACGGACTCTCCGACCTTTGTCATTGACGAAGAAGGGCAGAAGGTGCCGAATGGCCAGCAAGGAGAAATCATCGTCTGCGGTCCAGCCGTATCCAAGGGCTATCTGAATAATCCTGAAAAAACCGCAGAAGCCTTCTTTGAATTTGAAGGTCTGCCAGCCTATCATACAGGAGATGTCGGCTCCATGACAGATGAAGGCCTGCTGCTTTACGGCGGCCGGATGGATTTCCAGATCAAGTTTAATGGTTTCCGTATTGAGCTGGAGGATGTGTCTCAGAATCTGAACAAATCGAAATACATTGAGTCTGCAGTGGCTGTGCCCCGCTACAACAAGGACCACAAGGTCCAAAATCTTCTGGCCTATGTCATCCTCAAAGACGGTGTGGCTGAGCAGTTTGAGCGAGAAATCGATATTACCAAGGCAATCAAGGAAGATCTGCAGGATATCATGATGTCCTACATGATGCCGTCCAAGTTCCTCTATCGAGAGACCCTGCCTTTGACCCCGAATGGCAAGATTGACATTAAGGGGCTGATTAGCGAGGTCAATAAGCGATGATGGATTTCTTGAAACAGCTGCCTCACTTGGAACCCTACGGCAACCCAGTTTACTTTGTCTATATCGTTCTGGCAGTTCTGCCAATCTTTGTCGGACTTTTCTTTAAGAAACGCTTCCCCCTTTATGAAGCCTTGGTCAGCTTGGTCTTTATCGTCCTGATGCTGACAGGTCCCAGTCTGGCGCAGCTTTGTGCTTTGTTAGGTTATGTCATCTGGCAGATAGTTTGGGTTTACTCATACAAGCTCTATCGCCGGTCGAGGGACAGCAAGTGGATCTTTTATCTGCATACCTTGCTAGCGGTTCTGCCGCTTGTGCTTGTCAAGGTAGAACCCGCAATCAGCGGTCATCAGTCTCTCTTTGGCTTTTTGGGGATTTCCTATCTGACCTTTCGTTCGGTAGGGATGATGATTGAGATGCGGGATGGAGTTCTGACAGAGTTCACACTCTGGGAGTTCCTGCGTTTCCTGCTCTTCATGCCGACCTTTTCGAGTGGTCCCATTGATCGTTTCAAGCGTTTCAATGAAGACTATTTGAACATTCCCGAGCGCGATGAGCTGCTGGATATGCTGGAGCAGTCTGTCAAGTATATCATGCTAGGCTTCCTTTATAAGTTTATCCTAGCCCATATCTTTGGACACCTGCTGCTGGGTCATGTCAAGACCTACGCTCTCTATACCGGCGGTTTCTTTAATCTAGGAACTCTGGGCGTTATGTATGTCTTTGGTCTGGATCTCTTCTTTGACTTTGCCGGTTATTCGATGTTTGCGCTAGCTATTTCCAATCTCATGGGAATCAAGAGCCCTATCAACTTTGATAAGCCTTTTCTCTCACGCGATTTGAAAGAATTTTGGAATCGCTGGCACATGAGTCTGTCCTTTTGGTTCCGTGACTTTGTCTTTATGCGGCTGGTCATGGTCCTGATGCGCAATAAGGTCTTTAAAAACCGCAACACGACCTCTAGTGTGGCCTATCTGATTAACATGCTGATAATGGGCTTCTGGCATGGTGTGACCTGGTACTATATCGCTTACGGTCTCTTCCATGGAGCTGGGCTGGTCGTCAATGATGCCTGGCTGCGCAAGAAGAAAACTCTAAATAAAGAGCGCAAGGCTAAGGGGTTTCCGCCTCTGCCAGACAATAAATGGACCCAAGCTTTGGGGATTGTGGTGACCTTTCACGCAGTCATGTTCTCATTTTTAATCTTTTCTGGATTTTTAAATGAGCTTTGGTTTAAAAAATAAAAATGAATGAGGAAGAAAAATGGATATAAAAGCAGAAGTAATTGAAATCATTGAAGAACTATTTATGGAAGATGTGTCAGACATGATGGACGAGGATTTGTTTGACGCTGGTGTCCTAGACAGTATGGGAACGGTCGAGCTGATTGTTGAGCTGGAAAACCGTTTTGATATCCGCGTGCCAGTGTCAGAGTTTGGCCGCGATGACTGGAACACAGCCAATAAAATCGTTGAAGGCGTGACGGAGCTTCGCAATGCTTAAACGACTCTGGCTGATTCTGGGGCCGGTTTTCTGCGCCATGGTCATGGTTGCCTTGCTCTTTTTCTTCTATCCGCTTGATAAAAAGCATGATATAGAAGCAGAGAAGCGCTCGGCAGTGACTTTGACAGCAGAAAACTTCAAGAGCCGCAGCAAGAAGGTGACAGCCTTGACCGATAAGAAGATGCGCTTTGTTCCCTTCTTTGGCTCTAGTGAATGGCTGCGCTTTGATAGCATGCATCCAGCAGTGCTGGCTGAGAAATACGACCGCTCCTATCGGCCTTATTTTCTAGGCCAGCGCGGGGCAGCATCATTTAATCAGTACTTTGGTATGCAGCAGATGTCCTCTGAGTTGGAGGGGCAAACGGCGGTCTATGTAGTGTCGCCCCAGTGGTTTACCAAGACTGGCTATGATGCTTCGGCATTTCAGCAGTACTTCAACAGTGATCAGCTGACGGCTTATCTGTCTCAGCAGCAGGGAGATGCGGCGGCGCAATATGCAGCCCAGCGCCTTCTGCAGCTTTATCCAGATGTTGCTATGGCAGAGAGCGTGCAGAAGCTGTCTGAAGGTAAAAAGCTGAGCAGCTTTGAAGAGCGCCATATTGAGATGATGGCTCATCTTAATGAGCGTCAAGATGCTTTTTTTAGCAACTTTGCTGCCCTTAATAATGAAAATTATGACCAGCGAATTTTACCTTATATGGCTGATTTGCCAGATACCTTCTCCTATCAGGCTTTGGAAGAGATTTCCACAGCAGAAGCCAAGAAGAAGACCAATAACAATCAATTTGGCATAGACAATCAATTTTACAAGACCCGTCTGGCCGGCAAGGTTGCCAAGCTCAGAGGTTTTCAAACCAAGCAATCTTATGAAAAATCTCCTGAGTACAACGACTTGCAGCTGGTTCTGGACCAGTTCGCCAAGTCAAAGACTAATGTCATCTTCATCATTCCACCGGTCAATTCTAAGTGGATGGAGTATACAGGACTCAGTCCTGAAATGTACCAGCGGACGGTTGCCAAGATTCGCTACCAGCTGGAAAGTCAGGGTTTTACCAACATTGCTGACTTTTCTAAGGACGGCGACAAGCCTTACTTCATGCAGGACACTATCCACATGGGCTGGAACGGCTGGCTGGCCTTTGACAAGGCAGTTGATCCTTTTGTAGCCAATCCACAGCCGGCGCCAAACTACCAGATGAATGACCGCTTCTTTAGCAAGGAATGGTCTCAGTATACTGGCAAACCAGAAGAATTCAAATAAGGTTGGGACTTTCCAGCCTTATTTTTATAAAGGAGGAAAGATGAAAATTCGTTTGTCCCAAATAGAAGATATCCCAGCCATTATGGAGATTTATGATGTGGCTCGTCAGTTCATGAAAGACCAAGGCAATCCGACTCAGTGGGATGGAGGCTATCCCAGCGCGAGCTTGATTGAGGATGACATTGCTGCTGGCCATTCCTTTGTTGTCGAGGAAGAAGAGCAGCTGGTCGGCACCTTTGCTTTTATCATCGGAGAAGACCCGACCTATCAGGTCATCGAAAAAGGGGCCTGGCATTTTGCAGAGCCTTACGGCACCATTCACCGTATCGCTTCGAACGGGCAAGTCAGAGGCCTGTCCCGTCAGGTCTTTGATTTTTGCCGCCAGCAGATTCCCTACTTGCGAATCGATACCCATGCGGACAATCAAGCTATGCAGGCTGCTGTGCTGAACTACGGCTTTAGGGAGTGTGGCATTATTTATGTGGCTGATGGCAGTCCTCGCCTGGCTTATGATTATCATCAATAAAAAAATCTGCCCTTGAGCAGATTTTTTGCGTTATATCAAAACATACTTTTCTACAGCTTCTGCAACTCCGTGCTCATTGTTGCTTTTGGTGACGGCTTTTGCCTCGGTTTTGACTGCTTCGGGGGCATTGCCCATAGCGACTCCAAGTCCAGCCAGGCGGAGCATAGGAAGGTCATTGAAGTTGTCTCCGATTGTCATGACCTGCTCTAGAGGCACTTGGTAGTGCTGGGCAATTTCGTACAAGGCTTGCTCCTTGGAGACATGCTTGGCCGTGACTTCCAT
>CAUVQK010000101.1:0-5423 GCA_963553705.1 uncultured Streptococcus sp. | reverse complement strand
TTTAATTTCAATTGTCTTATTTATCTAAAAGTATAGGAAATTTCCCGAATCTGTGGTATAATAAATGGCAATACCTTGAAAGAGCTTTATTTTAAACATGAAAAAAATTGTAATACATGGTGGTCGCCCCTTAAAAGGAGAGGTGACTATTAATGGTGCTAAAAACAGTGTCGTTGCCTTGATTCCGGCTGTGATTCTGGCAGATGATATTGTAACGTTGGATGGTGTTCCGGCTATTTCGGACGTGGATAGTCTGATTCATATTATGATTGCCATGGGAGCTAGTGTTACTCGCTCTGAGGACAGTCTGACGATTGATCCGCGTGGTATCCAAAACGTCCCTATGCCTTATGGAAAGATCAACAGTCTAAGAGCGTCTTATTATTTCTATGGCAGCTTGCTTGGCCGCTATGGTGAAGCGACGGTAGGCCTGCCTGGTGGTTGTGACTTGGGGCCGCGTCCTATTGACTTGCATCTCAAAGCTTTTGAAGCCATGGGGGCTAAGATGACCATGGATGGCAACTACATGAACCTATCCACAGGAGGTCAGCAGCTGAAAGGCGCTAGCATTTATATGGATACGGTCAGCGTGGGTGCTACCATCAACACGATGTTGGCTGCTGTCAAGGCCAAAGGTCGGACTATTATTGAAAATGCAGCGCGGGAGCCTGAAATCATTGATGTGGCAACTCTCTTGAACAATATGGGAGCGCACATCCGTGGAGCAGGAACTGATATTATCACGATTGAGGGGGTTCCACACCTTCATGGAACGCGTCATCAAGTAATTCCTGACCGTATCGAGGCAGGAACTTATATCGCTCTTGCTGCGGCTATTGGTCAGGGAATTCAGATTAATAATGTCCTTTATGAGCATTTGGAGAGTTTTATTGCCAAGCTTGAGGAAATGGGTGTTCGGATGACGGTTTCTGAAGACAGCATTTTCGTCGAAGAGCAGCAAAATCTACGAGCTATAAACATCAAGACTTCCCCTTATCCAGGCTTTGCAACTGACCTACAACAGCCTATCACTCCGCTCTTGCTGACGGCTCATGGTCACGGTAAAATCACAGACACCATCTATGAGAAGCGGGTTAACCATGTGGCGGAGCTGGCTAAGATGGCAGGCAAAATTTCGACCAGCAGCGATCAGATTGTCTATGAGGGACCAAATCAACTGCAGGGAGCTCAGGTCAAGGCGACTGATTTGCGAGCAGGAGCTGCCTTGGTTATTGCAGGTTTGATGGCTCAAGGAAAGACAGAGATTACTAATATCGAGTTTATCCTGCGTGGCTATTCTAATATTATTGAAAAATTAACAAGTCTGGGTGCAGATATCCAGTTGATAGAAGAATAAGCGTTTTTCGCTTATTTTTTGTAGAGGTAGCAGATGAATTTATGGACACATTTAGCAGCCTGTTCATTTATTGAGACAGAGCATGCTTTTTTGCGGCCCATTGTATTTGAAGATGCAGGAGCCTTATATAAGATTGCGTCCAATCCGGAAAATACTCAGTTCATTTTTCCGACAGAAGCAAGCCTAGAGGAAAGTGAATACGTCATTGCCAATTTCTTTATGAAAAATCCTCTGGGAATTTGGGCGATTTGTCACAAGGAAACGCAGGAAATGATTGGCTCTGTCAAGTTTGAAAAGATGGATGAGATCAAGAAAGAAGCTGAGTTAGGCTATTTTCTGCGGCAAGACTGCTGGGGACAAGGGCTGATGACAGAAGTTGTCCGAGAGATTGTTTTTTTGTCATTTACCCGCTTTGACTTCAAACGTATTAGCATTATCACTCATGCAGAGAACCTAGCTAGTCAAAAGGTGGCTCAAAAATCTGGCTTCAGCCTCTATAGGCAGTTTAAAGGGAGCGATCGGTACACGAGGAAGATGAGAGATTATCTGGAGTACCGTTATGAGAGAGGAGATTTTAATGAGTAAGCATCAGGAAATTTTAACCTATCTTGAAAATCTTCCAATCGGCAAGAGGGTCAGTGTCCGCAGTATTTCAAACTATCTGGGAGTTAGTGATGGTACGGCCTATCGAGCGATCAAGGAAGCGGAGAACCGCGGTATTGTTGAGACTAGGCCTCGGAGTGGTACGGTTCGGGTTAAGTCCAAGAAAGTTGTCTTGGAGCATCTGACTTATAAGGAAATCGTTGATATTACAGGCTCAGAAGTATTGGCTGGAGAAGATGGTCTAGAAAAAGAGTTCAATAAATTTTCTATCGGAGCCATGACGGAGCAGAATATCCTACGCTATCTGACAGAGGGCGGTCTTTTGATTGTCGGAGACCGGACGAAAATTCAGCTCTTGGCTCTGGAAAATGAGAATGCGGTGCTGGTAACCGGAGGCTTTGAAGTCAGCTCAGAAGTTCTGAAGATGGCTAATTTGCTCAATATACCGGTTCTCAGGACCAAGCACGATACCTACACCGTTGCAACCATGATCAATAGGGCCCTGTCCAATATGCAGATCAAGACCGATATTTTAACAGTGGAGCAGGTCTATCGCTCTAGCCACGAGTATGGCTTCTTGTATGATACTGATACTGTTCGTGACTATTTGGACTTGGTCCGTCGCAATCGCGCCAGCCGGTTTCCGGTTATCAACCAACAGCAGATGCTGGTGGGAGTAGTAACCATGCGGGATGCAGGTGATAAGTCTCCTCTGACAACCTTGGACAAGGTCATGACGAAAAATGTCTTTATGACAGGTTTATCTGCCAATATTGCTAATATCAGCCAGCGCATGATTGCAGAAGATTTTGAAATGATACCAGTAGTGCGCAGCAATCAGACCTTACTAGGTGTGATTACGCGGCGGGACATTATGGAAAAAATGAGTCGTTCTCAGATTTCCAGCCTGCCGACTTTCAGTGAGCAGGTGGGACAGAAGATTAGCCGTCAGGATGATTTGTTCTCCTTTACCGTTGAGCCTTTTATGTTGGAGCAAAATGGTGTGCTGGCTAACGGTGTGCTGACAGAAATTTTGACTCGGATTACCCAGCAGCTCATGGTCAACAGCGGCCGCAGCTTGATTATCGACCAGCTGATGATCTATTTCTTTCAGGCGGTCCAGATTGATGACCTGCTGCATATCCAGCCGCGCATTATCCGTCAGACTAGGCGGACAGCTATTATTGACTTTGAGATGTATCTGGAAGCGATGCTGGTTGCCAAAGCGACGATTACAGTGAAAATTAATTAAGAAGAGGAAATTAGAGAAAGAATGATTACTTTAAAATCACAGCGTGAAATTGACTTGATGGACAAGAGCGGAGATTTTCTGGCTTCAGTCCATATCGGCCTGAGAGACTTGATTAAGCCAGGAATTGACATGTGGGACATTGAAGAGTATGTTCGCAAGCGTTGTAAAGAAGACAATGCGCTGCCCCTGCAGATTGGTGTTGAAGGCTCTGTCATGGACTATCCTTACGCGACTTGCTGCTCTCTTAATGACGAGGTAGCCCATGCCTTTCCCCGTCATCAGAAGCTGGTAGAAGGTGATGTCATCAGCGTTGATATGGTGGTTGGCTTGATCGATAAGGCAGAGCTGGATGTGTCCAAGCTAGATTTTGACAATGTGGAACAGATGAAGCAGCACACAGAGAGCTTCCGGGGCGGTGTGGCAGATTCTTGCTGGACCTATGCAGTAGGGAAGATTAGCTCTGAGGCTCAGCAGCTGATGGATGTGACCAAGGAATGCCTCTACCGTGGAATTGCGGCTGCCAAAGTTGGCAATCGCATCGGAGACATTGGCGCAGCTATTCAGGAATATGCTGAAAGTCATGGCTATGGCGTTGTGCGTGATTTGGTCGGTCACGGTGTTGGCCCAACCATGCATGAGGAGCCTATGGTGCCGCATTACGGTCGAGCAGGACGCGGCTTGCGCTTGCGTGAGGGAATGGTTCTGACTATCGAGCCCATGATCAATACAGGTACCTGGGAAATTGATACGGACTTTGAGACCGGCTGGGCACACAAAACGCTGGATGGCGGCCTGTCCTGTCAGTATGAGCATCAGTTTGTCATTACAAAAGATGGTCCTGTCATTCTGACCAGCCAGGGAGAAGAAGGGACTTATTAGAAATCAAAGGCTGGGCATTTGTCTCAGCTTTTTTTAAAGGAGAAGAGAGTGAAGAAATTTTTTGCCAAGATTCGCAGAAATCAGTTTTTAAGAGCATTTTTCCGCTTTTATCGGGCAGCAGATAGTGAGCTGACTAGCGTTGCAGTTGCTTATTATTGGCTGATTTCCGTTTTTCCCTTGCTCTTAATCGTGGTGAATATTTTGCCCTATTTTCACATTCCGGTGGCGGATTTTCTGACAGCTATCAAGGACATGCTGCCAGAGACTTTATATGATGTTGTAGCAAAAGTCATGCGTGAAGTGCTAACCCAGCCCTCGACTGGCCTGCTTAGCTTCTCAGTCTTGTCGGCTCTTTGGACTTTTTCCAAGTCCATGAATTTCCTACAGATTGCCTTTAACAAAGCCTACGGGGTGGCTAAGAGTCGAGGGCTGATTTCTCATCGCGTCATGAGTTTGGTTGTCAGTATTGGTCTGCAGATTCTCTTTGCCTTGGCCCTCTTTCTGACCATGTTTGGTCATATGTCGCTTGATTTTCTCCGTACTTACTGGAAGCTAGATAGCCAGCTCTATCAGCACTTGCAGAATTTTACGGAGCCATTGATTTACGCCTTACTCTTTGCGGTTTTGGTCATGTTCTATTATTTCCTGCCTAATGTGAAAATCAACAAAAAACGCTATGTTCTGCCTGGTAGCGCCTTTGTGCTCTTGACCATTCTAGCTTTGATGAATATCTTTTCCGTCTACATGGATAATTATTTAAATCACTTAGTTGATGTTCGTTTTTTCAGCTCCATCATTATGGTTGTGATGATGTTTTGGTTTATCATGATTGCTAAAATTTTGATTGTCGGTGCAGTGCTCAATGCCAGTATCCAGAGCTGCTGTGAATCAGGCTTTCAAGTTGAAAGTACAGGGCGTTTTACTTTCAAGAAGAAAGAGCAGGATGAAGAAGAGGAGTGACGTTGCTTTGGAGTGGAAAAGGATAAATAAGTATGAAAAGTAAAAAAATAACTAAATGGAAGAGTATTGTGATCGCTCTAACCTTGCTTCTAGGAGCTGCAACTTATTTTATTTGGAGTAAGGAAGAGGAAAAGAAGTTTCAAGAAAAATACGGACAGTTTACGTACTATTCTCCTGAATATGAACCTGTTTATAGCTTTCTTGAAAACGATAAGGCTATTGCTTATAACTGGAACGTTGTAAATTCTGAAGAACAGGAAAATATGAAAAAAGCAAAATCATATATAGTAGATCCTGATTATAATGTTATAAGAGAGTTTGACTACGGATATTTCGTCAATAGTTACATGAAGCTAAAGGCTAATCCAAATC
>CAUVQK010000100.1:0-5472 GCA_963553705.1 uncultured Streptococcus sp. | reverse complement strand
CTGGTTTGAGCGATAACTTTATCATCAAGCAAATTTCTGAAGGCGAATTTGAAACAATGGAAGCCTTCAAGAAAGCTTACTTCAGAAAAGTCGTGGATAAAGTACAAACCTCAGGTATTAAGCCAGTGACTGTCAGCGGAAAAGTCTATCATACTTATGAAGAGCTGAAAGCTGGCTTTGCAGAAGCTGTTGAAAAGGATCTGAAGAAGTCTCGTGTCGATGAACGGGCAACCAAGGACTTTAAGTATGCTGTATTTACGCAGTTGCTGAAGAACACCAACAGCTTTATGGATGAAAACTCCATTTGGGGTTCCTAAGTCAAAATGTCAGATTTGCTGCATGTGTAACTGCAAATAATGACCTTTAGCAAGATGTAATCAATAACCCATTTGAATTTGTTCTGTTTGTGTCGTCACTGACAGTATGATTCAGATGGGTTGTTTTGTTGTATAATGGCAAGTCAAAGCGCAGATTATCCCTATTTCTTATACAATATTTTTCGGAAAAATCTGTCCCCAGACAGTTCCTGCTTTTAGGGCTTGCTGGGGGCTTTTTTTCCTGCTAAAATAAACACATGACACGTTATAAAGCTATTATTTCCTATGATGGTTATGGCTTTGCTGGCTTTCAGCGACAGCCCCATGCCAGAAGTGTTCAGGAAGAGATTGAAAAGACCCTGACTCGTATCAATAAAGGCCAGCCTGTGGTCATTCATGGAGCGGGCCGGACCGACAGCGGTGTCCATGCTCTGGGCCAGGTACTGCATTTTGATTTACCAGAAGAGCGGGATGAAGAGAAATTACGTTTTGCCTTGGATACTCAGACGCCGGAAGATATTGATTTTATCAGTGTGGAGCAAGTGTCGGATGATTTTCATTCTCGCTACAATAAGCATAGCAAGACCTATGAATTTTTGGTGGACATCGGCCGGCCTAAAAATCCTATGATGCGCCATTATGCCACGCATTATCCATATCCTTTGGAGCTGGATCTGATAGAAGAAGCGATTGCTCAGTTAGAGGGGACGCATGATTTTACAGGATTTACGGCTTCGGGGACCAGTGTGGAAGACAAGGTTCGGACCATTACTGAGGCTAAGGTTTGCTATGATTCAGAGCGTAATTTTCTAGTCTTTACTTTTTCGGGCAATGGCTTTCTCTACAAGCAAATCCGCAATATGGTCGGGACCCTGTTCAAGATTGGCAATAAGCGCATGCCGGTGGAGCAGATTCAGAGGATTTTAGCGGAGAAAGATCGCCATCTGGCGGGCCCAACGGCTGGTCCAAACGGCCTCTATCTAAAGGAGATTCGTTATGAAGAATAAACTGATTCTAGCCCTTTCGGGCAATGATATTTTTAGCGGCGGCGGGCTCCATGCTGATCTGGCTACCTATACAGTCAATGGTCTGCATGGTTTTGTAGCTGTGACTTGCTTGACCGCGATGACTGACAAGGGATTTGAGGTTATTCCAGTTGAGGAAGAGGTTTTTGCCCAGCAGTTAGCCAGTCTCAAGGATGTTCCTTTTTCTGCTATTAAGATAGGACTTTTACCCAATCTGGAAATAGCAGAGCAGGCATTGGCTTTTGTCAAGCAACATGCGGATATACCAGTAGTGCTGGATCCTGTTCTGGTCTGCAAGGAAAATCATGACTTGGAAGTCATTGCGCTGAGAGAAGAAATCATTAAGTTTTTCCCCTATGTCAGCATCATCACACCAAATCTGGCAGAAGCTCAGCTATTAACCCAAAAAGAAATCAAAACTCTGGAGGATATGCAGGCTGCAGCCAAGGAGATCCATGATTTGGGAGCTGAGTATGTGGTGATTAAGGGCGGCAATCGCTTAAGCAAGGAGCGGGCGGTGGATTTTTACTATGACGGTCGAGAGTTTGAGATCATGGAATCGCCAGTGCTGGCCAGCAACAATACCGGAGCGGGCTGCACATTTGCTTCCAGCATTGCCAGTCAGCTGCTTCTGGGTAAGTCTCCGCTTGCAGCAGTTCAATTGTCTAAAGATTTTGTTTACCGAGCGATTCAGCGCTCAGATCAATATGGGGTAGTTCAGTATGAGAAATAATCAAGTTAAAAAATTAGTTATCTTAGCTTTCATCACAGCACTGTCTGTGGTTTTGGGGAATTTTATGAAAATCCCAACTCCGACAGGATTTTTGACACTATTGGATGCAGGGATTTATTTTACAGCCTTCTACTTTGGCCGCAAGGAAGCGGCTATTGTTGGAGGACTCTCAGGCTTTTTGATTGATATGATTGCCGGCTATCCTCAGTGGATGATTTTCAGTCTGATTTGCCATGGACTTCAAGGCTTCTTTGCTGGCTTTGAGGGCAAGAAACGATATTTGGGGCTGATTTTGGCCGCGGTGGCTATGGTCGGTGGCTACGCCCTCTTTGACAGTATCATGAATGGTGTCGGAGCAGGCCTGGCTGGAATCTTAGGCAATTTTATGCAGAATGCATTTGGTTTAGCAGTCGGTTTTGCCCTTTACAAAGCTTTCCCGGAGAGTTTGAAAAAGACAGTCACAGTGAAATAAGTGAGGTGGGACATGGACTTAGCTAAGATTGGAGCAGAAACTCGTCAGATTGTTCTAGATGTTTTGGACAAGGCTGCCTTGGTCGAGGGAGATATTTTTGTTCTGGGTCTATCCTCTAGTGAGGTTGTCGGAGGCCATATCGGTCAGAGTTCCAGTCTGGAAGTAGGACAGATCATTGTCAAAACCATACTGGATATCTTAGAAGAGAAAGGTATCTTTTTAGCGGTCCAGGGATGTGAGCATCTCAATCGCGCCCTCGTAGTCGAAAGAGCCTTGGCGGACAAGAAGGATTTGGAGATGGTCAATGTTCTGCCTACTCTTCATGCTGGAGGCAGCGGTCAGCTAGCAGCTTTCCAATACATGAAGGATCCTGTTGAGGTGGAGTTTATCGTTGCTCAGGCGGGGCTGGATATTGGCGATACTGCTATCGGTATGCATGTCAAGCACGTGCAGATTCCTATCCGACCGATTCTCAAGGAATTGGGAGCTGCCCATGTCACGGCTTTAGCCAGCCGCCCCAAGCTGATTGGCGGCCCCAGAGCGGCCTATACAGAGGATAAAATCAGGAAAGGATAAAAGGAAAAATAATTTTGAAAAAAACTCTAATTATGCTATAATGGGTTGTATTCAATAAATTTTAAGGAGAAATGACAGAATGTCTGTATCATTTGAAAACAAAGAAACAAATCGCGGTCTTTTGACTTTTAGCATCAGTCAAGAGAAAATCAAGCCTGCCTTGGACCGTGTATTTAACTCAGTAAAAAAAGATATTGCTGTACCAGGTTTCCGTAAAGGTCGCCTTCCACGTGCTATCTTCAACCAACGTTTTGGTGAAGAAGCCCTCTACCAAGATGCTTTGAACGCTCTTCTTCCAGAAGCATACGAAGCTGCTGTTAAAGAAGCAGGTATCGAAGTAGTTGCTCAGCCTCAGTTTGATGTCGAGTCTATGGAAAAAGGTCAAGACTGGGTCATCAAAGCTGAAGTAGTCACTAAGCCAGAAGTTAAGCTAGGTGCTTACAAAAACTTGGAAGTAACTGTTGAAGCTAGCAAAGAAGTGACTGACGCTGAAGTAGATGAGCGTATTGAGCGTGAGCGTAATAACTTGGCTGAGTTGGTTCTCAAAGAAGGTCCAGCAGCTGACGGTGATACAGTTGTGATTGACTTTGTTGGATCTGTTGACGGCGTTGAATTTGACGGCGGCAAGGGCGATAACTTCTCACTTGGACTGGGCAGCGGTCAATTCATCCCAGGATTTGAAGAGCAGTTGGTTGGCCACAGTGCAGGTGAAACAGTGGACGTTGTCGTAACCTTCCCAGAAGACTACCAAGCAGAAGACTTGGCAGGCAAGGAAGCTAAGTTTGTGACAACTATTCACGAAGTTAAAGAAAAAGAAGTTCCAGCATTGGACGATGAACTTGCAAAAGATATCGACGAAGAAGTGGAAACTCTTGACGAGCTGAAAGAAAAGTACCGCAAAGAACTGTCAGAAGCTAAGGAAACAGCTTATAAGGATGCGGTAGAAGCAGCAGCTATTGATCAAGCAGTAGCAAACGCTGAAATCGTTGACTTGCCAGCAGAAATGGTTCACGAAGAAGTACATCGCGCTGTTAATGAATTCTTGGGCAATATGCAACGCCAAGGAATCTCACCTGACATGTACTTCCAAATCACTGGTACTACTCAGGAAGACCTGCACAAGCAATACGAAGCAGATGCTGAGTCACGTACTAAGACAAACCTTGTCGTAGAAGCTGTTGCTAAGGCAGAAGGTTTTGAAGCTAGCGCAGAAGAAATCGAAGCAGAAGTAACTTCATTGGCTACAGACTACAACATGGAAGTAGAACGTGTTCGTCAATTGCTGTCAGAAGACATGCTGAAACACGACATTGCTATCAAGAAAGCTGTTGAAGTGATTACAAGCACTGCGAAAGTGAAATAAAGATGAAAGAGGCAAGATATGATTCTTGCCTCCTTTTTTTAGAAAATAAGAGGGTATTTTGCTATAATAATAGTATAGTTAAAAGGAAATCCTGCTCTGTCGTTAGTCCTTAGACATCGTGAAGGAGGTCGAGCATGAAAAGCAATAGAAAATCTTATCTGAAGCTAGGCTTGCTTCTTCTCTTTTTTATTTTCTATTGGCTAATAGTCAATCTTTTATTTCATAATGCAGCGCTTTTTTGGCTCCTTTTATTAGCTGGTATGGCCCTGACCGTAATTGCTAAGGGCTACCGAAAACTTTCAAAAAGGGACTGGATAACAGCTATTATTCTGGGATTTTTGGCAGTCTTTTCGAATCCTATTTTTGCGGCTTTGACTGTCCTGACTTATCTGGCTAGCAGTCTTTTATTGAAGGAAAATGAAAAATTCAGAACCCTTTTAAAACTTGATAGTCTGAAACAAGCAGCTCTTGCTTTGGTTTCGGGGCTTCTTGTGGGATTTGTGCTGGGGTTCTTCAATCTCGTTTTGGCCCACAAGCCTATGAGTCTACCAGGCTCTTTTCCTATTCAGGTTGTCCTAGATGCTCTCCGCCCAGGTGTATTTGAAGAAGTAGCTTTTAGACCATTTTTCTTTGCTATTATCATTTACCTGACTAAAAAAGATACTTTTTCAAAAATGGAGAATTTTTTAGTTTATGGTATTCTGACCTTGCCTCATACTCTGATTCACTTTGGTTTGGAAAAGTTTGATATAGGAAGTATCGTTATTCTTAGTCTTGTTTTCGGCTTGCCTTTTGCTTTTTTGCTTCGGAAACAGGGGCTCTACAGCGCCATAATAGCCCATACTGTAGTTGATTTGCTTAGATTCGTTTTTTTAGGAATTTGAAAAAATTAACTTAATATATAAATTGTAACCCTTTGACTATTTTTTGATATTAGCGTAAAATAGTAAGGAAAGACAAAAAAGGAGAAAAGCCTTGGAATTAGA
>CAUVQK010000099.1:0-5495 GCA_963553705.1 uncultured Streptococcus sp. | reverse complement strand
AAATCAGAATATTCTCAGTTATCAGAAAGAGGCATTGAGCAGGATGATGTTTTTGAGGCAGTGAGAAACTATATTCAAAGCTATATTGAATACAAACCTTTTGTTAAGAAAGAAGATGAGTTGGAAAATCTTAATCAGCTTGAGACGATTGTTTCTGCTGAAGTAATCCAGTTGGTACAAGCCTTTGTTCTATCTGTTCAAAAAGAACTCAATATAGAGCTTAATTCGACGGCATATTACGGCATCAGCCTTCATGTCAATGCGATGATCAAGCAGAAAGGCTCGTTAAACCGGCAGTTGGATAATGATGCTATTGTGAAAGTGATTCGGGATTATCCAATAGAGTATGCACAATGTTCTAAATTTGCTAGGCAACTAGAAACAAGATTTCAACTAGCTGTTCCGATAGATGAAATCGTCATCCTAACTATGTTTATTATTGAATCCGAAAAGAAACAAGATAGTCTACGACCTATCTTGCTCTACGTTCTGCATGGTAAAGGGGTTGCCAAGTCCTTGGCTGAGTCAACCAAGATGCTGACTAAAAATAGCCAAGTGTATGGCTTTGATATTCTATTAGAAGAATCTCTAGAGGAAAGCTATCGTAAATTAAAAGAGCAAATTGAGGAGCTAGACCAAGGTTTAGGGGTCATCGTCCTCTATGATATGGGATCAATTAAGGAAATGCTGGATAAAATTCGAGAAGAAACTCTGATTAAAATCAGAGAATTTGAAATTCCCATTACTATGATTGGCATGGGGATTGCACGGCGCTGTTTGATAGAAAATGATATTGACAGTGTCTTTCACGCTTTTCATATGGAAATGAATCAGCTTTATAAAAATCGGGACCAAGAAAAAATCATCATTACACTCTGTTATACCAGCGAAGGCGGTTCTCTTCAGCTCAAGCACTATCTTGATCAGTATTCAAAGCTGGGTTACCGTGTCATTGCGTTGTCAGTTGCTAATAAGGAGATGTTGATTGAGGAAGTGATGGCCTTAAGGAAGACCTATCAAGTTCATGCTTTTGTTGGAACTTTCGACCCCCAAATTATGGGTATCCCTTTCATTTCCATTAAAGATGTTTTTGAGCAGCCCAAGGAGCACCTAGATAAGTTATTGATGTTTTTACCGACCTCTGTCAATAGCTACGATTATGAGAAAGTTTACCAATTTTTAGAAGAGCAATTTGTCTATACTTCCTTAGCTAAGATTAAAAAGATTCTTCCTGCTATTTTAGATGAATTTGATTTTTATTATCAGCTGACAGAGGAGCAAACAATAGGTTTGTTTGTTCATATTGCGTGTCTAGTGGAGCGAACCCTTTCAGGAGAATGCTTGAAGAAGAGCAGTAAAGAAATTACTGGTGTTATCGAAAAATTCCCTGACGACTATAAGCATGTTAGGAAAATCATCCGAACAGTGGAGCGAAACTTTAAGATTCTTGTAGATGACGCAGAGGTCAGTGTTTTAATTCAGATGCTGCGCAAATTATAAAATTGTAAGTTGGAGTCGCAAACTAATAAAAAGCACCTAACTCTCATTACCTTTTTAGTCGGGATTTACATTTCCGATTTCTGTGGTAATGTTGTGATTTAGATGCTTTTTTTACATGTGCTCTTGCACAAGATTATGCAGCCATTTCCCTGAGAAGACACGAGGGATGCCCCAGATTGGTTTGAGAATATCTTCGCCATTTATCACAAGAAAGATTAGCCAAATGGGAGCCTGCAGGCTAACTAGGACATAGCCAAGTGGAATGCTGAAGAGCCAAACAGGTAAAATATCTAGCAGGCAGGCATAGTTGGTATCGCCTCCGCTACGTAAAATCCCGACGATTAAAACAACACTAAAAGCTTTTGGGATAAACAACAGGGCATTTAATTGAATCATCAAGATGGTTAGCTGCTCTGTCTGATTACTTAAATTGTAGAGTTTCAGGGCTAAGGGCATGGCCCAGATGAGTAGGATGCTGACGATTAGCCCGATGAGAGGTAGTAGAAGTAAGAAGCGCTTGGCATCTTGTAAGGCTTTTTCTGCTTGATTCTCTCCTATGGTATTGCCTAGCATAACAGCTACGGCATTGCCTGCACCTCGTACAAAGACAAAACCAATTTGGGCAATGGCGCTAGCAATCTGGGTAGAGGCCACTACTTCAGTACCTAATAGCCCAATAATGGCCAAGCCAATTGATGTTCCAAGAGACCAGGCGCCTTCATTGAAGACGACTGGCAAGGTTTTTTTCAAAAATTGATAAACAAAGTCTTTATGAAAGGCAAAGAGTTCAGCTATGCTAGCTGCTCCAGCCATCCTTGTTCGATAGACACCAAATACTAACCAGCAAAGCTCCAGCAATCGAGCAATAAAGGTAGCAATAGCAGCACCAACCAGTCCAAGTTTAGGAAATCCAATCAGTCCAAAAATAAGGACGGCATTGCCAATGATATTGGTCGCCATGGATAGGAGACTTGCAAGAGTTGGTAAGAAAACTTCGTTACTACAGCGACACATGGTGGCCAAGGAGGTTGTGATAGCTGTCATCAGGTAGGTCCAGGAGACGATAGATAGGTACTGGGCACCCAACTGAATAGCTTCGGTATCATGGATATAAAAGCCAATCAGTTGCTTGGGAAAGAGTAAAGCGACTAAAGTAAAGGAAGCGGAGATGAGCCCGCTCAGCATATAGACTAATCCCAAGGTTTTTCTCATATCAGCAATTCGCTGGGCTCCCCAGTATTGGGCCATGAAGACAGAAGCTCCGCTACCGATACCAAACTGTACAATAGTCAAGAGAAAGAAAATCTGGTTGGCAGCACCAGCAGCTGCGATTTGTTTTTCCCCTAGCTGTCCAATCATGACAACATCTGCTAGATTGACAGCGCTAGCCAGTAGAAATTGAAGAGAAAACGGTAGACTGAGACGTAAGAATTGTTTCAGAAATGTTTTCTTTTCACTCACTCTCCCACCTCCTTTCGTTTCAAATAGGATAAGCAATCAGTATGTCTAGTAACCTGATATCTAGAAAGTTTCTGCTTTTTTTGAATTGGATGATTCTGATTCCTCATAAATTTCGCTATTTCTATCTGATAGCTTGAAATAAGCCTCAAGTTTAGTGATAGTAGACAATTTGATCAACAAAAATTTGACAATCTTTGTCAGCTTCTGTTTGAACTTCTACATTCTTCAATTCCTTTTCAGGATAAGGGTTTTGAATAGGAAATGCGAAGAAAGTTTGCTGCTCTTTTTGATAAGGCTTGGTGCTAAGAGAGACTTCAAATAATTGCTCATCTACCTTATAGATGGGTTCGCCAGGTAGAGGGTTGGTATTGGTAGTCCGATCCCATTCAACACTTGTTTTGCCAATGTTTTCTCCAAAGATAATTGGAACAGCAACCTCTGTCTGATCGGTATAGGTTAGAAGGATATTGCCGATTTGATAGGTTTCTATTTCAGGGAAGACACCGTCCACAAACCATTGGTATTCCACAAAATAGTCAGTAGCATAGCCGATTTCAATCCAGCTAGGATGCGCTAGTGTTTCAAGGCTGCGCGTGAGGTTTTGCAGGTCGGGATAGTGGTAATGGAAGAGATATGATAAGGTTTTATCACGGATTGTCGCATAGTCTTCATCACGATAGTCATGATTCCAAAACATCTCGTATGCATAGGCCAAGCCGAAGAAAATGACATTTCTCTGCAGGATTACCTCATTTAAAGTGCTCCAGTTGGAGATGATAGCTCCCTTGCTCCCCTTCTTCAAATGCTCAGTCCAATGCGGAAAGAGATAGCCTTCAAAATTACCATAACGGATGCTAAAGCCTTCTTCTAAAACTTCATCTTCCAGTTTTTCATCCAAACTCCAGAGCCAATGGAGAATTTCGACATCTTTGGGAATCTGGTGAATGGCCTGCCAGGTTGCCGGCATAATGCCAACTTTTGTGCCTGTATCTTTTTTGAACTGGGGAGTGTACATAATGATTTCTGCTCCACCAAAAGGCCCTGCATCAGGAACGATAGCGTTTTTCAGTAACTTGTCTCCCCAAATCATGGTTCGGACATTTTTCTGCTTGAGGTGGTCATAAATCTTGATAATGTCCTCTGCAAAGATATCAGCTCCAGCCTTTCCTTTGCAGCGCTCACACATGGCAATTGAATAGTATTCATCATGTCCGATATTGATGACTTCAGGTTCAAAGACCTCAATGATTTCATCCAGAACATCAAAGAGGAGTTCATAAGAGGCAGGATTTGATGGGCAGTAAGTGTCCGGATAAGGATCTTCAGGGATTTCAGCGATTTCTGGGTGGCCAAGCATCAAATAATCGCAGTGACCGAGGGATGGCACTTCAGGAATCACCTCAAAAAATCGTTCCTTGCAGTAGAGGACCAGATCTTTCACATCATTTTGACTTAGAAACTCCCCGTCACCATTCTCCATGTGAATGGCATTCTTGTACCAAGGGAAGGTATAGTCTTGGATTTCTTTGGTCTTGCCAGAGTATTCAGCCATATCAGCACAATATTTAATCCACTCTTGATTAATTTCAGGGTGTTTTTTATATTCCATAGCACCGCCGATTTCAATCATGAGGGTATTGTACTTGAAGAAAGCAAGCATATCCACAAATTGCTTGAAGAAATCCATATTCTTACGAGACGGTAAAAAGACCTTGAGGCCACGCTCGGAACAGACGGGTTCGTCGTAGGCCAAGCCATAAGGCAAGTAGCCATCCTGCAACATTTGGATAATTGAAATAGCCCCATAAAATAAGCCACGCTGGGATAAGGCATAAACGAAAATACCGTTTTGAGCAACCTTTACGATGTGCGCTTCAGGGTTGGATGGATAGGGAAGTGAAAAGGACTCCATGACCTCTTGTCCGACTTCTCGGGAAATCCCTTCTATGAAATGAATGGCAGGGAAAGCCAGCTGTCTATCATTTCTTGCTTTTGGATGAGCCAGTAAAGTGTTGGTCAAAATAGGAAGTGGACTAAATATTTGAGTTTCTTTAGTGAAATAGCGACCGCTGTTTTCTTGTTTCCAATATTGAGGTGTGATGCCTTGTTTCATGATCTACTCCTTGAACTATCTGAATATCTGCGAGTCATAAAAAATTTGGTAGCAGAAAAGAAGGTATGGATCGGATTTGTTTTTACTGAGTTTTCGCTTTTCTAGCCTTCTCAATTTCCCCTTGAATCTTATAAAGATTTTCCGAAAGGCGACCAAAGTAGAGAAGCTCTCCCATCCACTTGATGAGCTTGCTTTTTGAATTTTTTGTCAATTTATTTTGTTCTTGCTCTAGCGTAACCTCAAGCCCTTTTGAGCAAGGCTTGGTCTTGTAGGAAGTAATCGTTTTTTCACTGTGGGACGAGATTTGAATGACGTAGGTTTCATGGCGACGATAGTCCAGAATCTCATAATCAGTCTTGGTATAGACATTGTCTGACAATTTTGAGTAACGAAGTCCTTTCTTTAACCTATCTATCTTTTT
>CAUVQK010000098.1:0-5501 GCA_963553705.1 uncultured Streptococcus sp. | reverse complement strand
GTTTCAAATTCGCCTTCAGAAATTTGCTTGATGATAAAGTTATCGCTCAAACCAGTCACACCTTGTTCATTGGCTGTCTTGCGGTGTTTATTGGAAGCATAGCTTACAAAGCCTTTTTCATAGCCATAGTAACCCCAAATTCTGAAGGTATTATGCTTGAACATCAAGGCTCCTGGCGCTCCAGTATTGTTTTGACCGCCACCATAGATACCCGTCATGAAGTCGATAGAAATGTAACTAGAGTCATAGTCAGCAGGATTATAAGTTCGATTGTCAACTGCACGGTTAGACAGCAAGCCTTGATCAACCAAGTCATCTACAGATGAAACGGACATATTCGCTTTCTCCTCAGCCGTCAACTCTCTTACGACGTCATATTGGGTTCGAGGATCCACAACTTTCGGTTCAACCTTCTTGAACCATTTGGCTGCTGCTTCATTTCCTTTATCCACAACCGCTTGGCCTTCAAGGTAATCCAGCAGCATGAGGGTATCATTATATCCCTTCATGTAATGGTCGATGTCTGCTCGGTTCTTGAAGAGACTTGGCGAGCTATTGAAAATGAGGCTGCCATCATTTGGACGATCAAAGGCCATATTGAGACCCAGAGCACCCCAGCCTGGCTGACCAGGAACAGGTGATTGGAGCAACCCTTGGGCATAGCCTTCTGGTCCGATACCTTGTCGTCTGCCATGGCCGCCCAGATAAATATCTCTATCGTTGACGTGGGTGAGCTCGTGCGTGAAGACGGACACACCGTATTCCGTCAAGAGGTCAAAGGCCTCAAAGTTAACACGGATTGAACCGGCAGCGTGGGCACCATAGCCATTTGACTTGTACCAGCCACCAGCTCTGCCGCCAACTAGGTTAAAGAACTCGCGGGATGGTGCATAAGGATTGCCCTTATTATCATTTCCGTTGACATCAATCCAGCCACGTCCTTCTACATCAAAACCATCCCATACAGCCGTTACATTTTGCTTGACCATTCTTGGCTTGATATTATCTGACAGAAGTTTATACCAAGTGTCTACGTGATTTCGATGCTGGGTCGCTACTTCCTTGATGCGCGCATTAAATCGTTCATCAGACCATGACCGGCGCTTGTCTCTGTTGACAAAGGCCATGGTGCTATAGTTTGACAGAATGGCTAAGCGCGTATTCTTCAAGGTTAGCAGCGGAAGGATATAGTTGCTGAAATATTCAGAATTGAGGTTATCAAAGACGCGATACTTAGCCGTCTTAATCTCCTCGACTTCTGACTGGCGTTCTTCAAACTGAATAAAGCCTCGAGTCGCATCCTTGAACCAAGAATCCATATCCGCAAAGTCAGTCAGCAGGCGACGGTTGTAATCCAAGTAAGCCACCAAATCACTAGACTTGGACTCAGCCTTCAACTGACGTGCAAACATGTTGACATTGTCTGCCCCTTTGAGTTGATTTTCTGTCGAACGACCAATCTTAATCAAGCGATCCAGCAATGACACTTTTTCACCATAGAAGTCAGGTTTGAAGAGCACCAGCTCCTTGAGGTTATAGTCGCCAAACTTGAGATCGTAATAACGGTTGAGGTAGGTCAGACCGAGCATGATAGCCGTCTTATTCTCTTCGATTTTAGCTTTCAGAGCTTCGTTGGCTGCTGGATTGTCAGCATGGAATCTTGTCCATTCATTGGCCAAGAGCTTACCAAGCATATCCTGCAAGTTAGCTTTCACCTCAGCTAGAGATTCATCCAAGAAAAGTCGCTTCACTTTGTTGACCTTGTCATTATCATTAGGCAGGCCAACAGAACGATAGACTTCATCACTGTACAGTTCAAAACTCTTCAAGCTCTCAGTCAGCTGAGTCAGCAAGTCTTCTTTGACTGCCGTTGAGTGATTTGGAGTATAGACTGTACCAAGCTCTGCAATCTGATATTCCGGCAGAGCCGTCTGTTCAAATTGTGCTTGATTTTGAAGATTGTAGATAGTCTTGCTTCCGTCTGCAAAATGGACTAAGATCTTATCTGCATCCGTTCCACCAGCAACAAATTGGTTGCCCTTCAGGGCTTGAACTGATAGGACTTTCTTGGTCAATAGGTCGCCTGCTTTACCAGCATCCACCAACTTATTGGCCTCATGAATCAAGAACTCTTGATTGTAGAAAGGCATAAAGCGTTCTAGGTTCTGATAAAGCTGCTCATTTTCTGCCTTGTAACCCGGCTTGTCTTGATAAGTGCTTGTTCTCAGGATAGCAGCATTTAGCTTCTCAGTTGTTACTTCATTTGCGCTGGTTTCTTCAAGAGCCGTGATCCGATAGCTCTTGACTTTTTGCTCGGCTTCAGCTTCTGTCAAGCGGCGGAACTTGGCATCTTTTCCTGTCTTGGTTCCAGAGCTTTGCCCCTGAACACCAAAGAGGTTTTGGAGCTTTTGTCCCATCCAAGCATCGGTAATCTCATTATCTGAGCTAAAGAGCTCTTTACCGTTCACTACTGTAGCATAGCTGACAGTGTCATTGATAGTTCCATACGGCCAAATGGAAGCGGCGATACCAGCTGCATTTCTTGAGCCTGCATCCTCTAACTTACCTTTAGCTACAGACTGCATCAGCCTGCCCCAATTACCCCAGCCTGAGCCTGAATTGTCAGTGAAGTTTTGAGCAACCAGCATACCTGCATTTTGGCCACTTTTGACCCAAATATCCGCTTCGACATAGGCTCGTTTCACCAAGGACATGGCGTTGGTTCCTGCGATACCGCCTGTCACAGAGTTTCCACCCTTGGACTTAATACGGCCCTTAAAGGAAACATTTTCAACTCGAGATTGGCCTTCTATATTGTTAACCAGACCGGCTATATGGTCTCTTCCTTCCAAGTAGCCTTGGACATTGACGTTTTCGATTACTCCTTTATTCTTCAAACGAGCAGCAATTGTCGCAATTGTATCGCCCGCTTGCGAATCTGGATAAACCATATTGACTCGCTTAAAGTCAATATCCTTGACCGTTCCGCCAGTAATCGTATCAAATAGAGGATGCGCCAAGTCTAAAATCGCATGGCGCTCGCCATTTTGCCCACCAATCAGCTGGCCTTTGAATTCACCTGGCAGGTAAGACTTGCTGTTGGCTGGTTTGTCAATCAGCTTGGCACTGATACTGCGGCCCAGAATAAAGGTTCCAGAAGGATCTTCCTTGATGCCGTCCAAAAGGTCTTGGAAGTCATAGTAGACATTTTCTTCACGCTTCTTGGCCTTTTCAAGATAGAAGTCAAAGCTGTTTTGAAGACCAGTTGCGCTTCTTTGCAGCAAGTCTGGCAACTGAGCCTGAATCTTGAAGACAGGCTGGTTATCAACGACCACTTCCTCAATGGAGGTAACTGGCAGGACAGTGTCCTTGAACTGGTCGGATGTAAAGTGCAGGTAATATTGGTCCAGATTTGCTGGTTTTTCAGCCAGAGTAGGCATCAATTTTGTCTGGCCATTTTCAACTTTCATCAAGGCGACATTAGTAATGGACTTGAGCTCCACCTTCTTCAGGTCCAGCTGGACTGTCTCTTGAGCTAATTCCTGACTTTCAGGGCCATTTCCTAAGTCATAAGACAGAGTCGTCTCAACCTTATAAGGTGTATAGTAGTCCAAACCACTGAAGCTAGCAGTCAGCTGACCTGCTGCCAAATTCTGCTCTGCTATCAGCTGGCCATCTTTCTTCAGACGAACATGGGCACTAGTAAAAGCTTGATTCCTGTCCGTCAGCTGGTATTGGATCTGAACTGATTTCTGCAATTCATCCTTCTTAACCGCTGAAACAGTCAGAGTCGGAGCTGCTTTAAGGGATAACAAGTCAGCTAAAGCCTGCTTGAGTTGGTTGACACCCGCATTTACTTCATCTTGACTTGACGAAGTTTGATACACCGTCATAGCCATATTCTTAATTGCTAGCAGCTGCTGGTAGGATTGATTAGTGTAAACTGCAGGATCCACAGCCGCTACTAAAGCCAGCTGCTTGCTCAATTCTTCTTTATTGATGCGAGCCTTGCTACCTCGAGTGACCACTGTATTAACTGCTTCGTGCAAGATTCTTTCAGTTGTTTGTGGCTCCGATATGCGATTTCCGTCCAAGACTTCATAGCTAGTTACAATTTCTTTTTGTCCTGGAGTTCCATTGACAGTGGTTTCTTCATCAAGATACTTGCTATCATCAGTCTTGTTGACAACTTGAGGCTCAATCGTTTCTAGCTTGATGTCTGTATGCAGACTAGGTTGTTCTGGCTGAACTGTCGACTCACCGTTAACGCCGCCAGTGTATTCTGGGAGGCCTGACTGGACCGGAGCTGGGTCACTAACTGTAGCTACTGGAGCATCATAGACTGGATTGTCTGCTTGAACTGTCGACTCGCCGTTAACACCGCCTGTATATTCTGGCAAGGCTGGCTCAACTGGAGCCACGTCACTAACTGTAGCTACTGGAGCATCATAGACTGGATTGTCTGCTTGAACTAGCGATTCACCATTGACGCCACCCGTGTATTCTGGCAAAGCGGGCTCAACTGGAGCTGTGTTACCAACTATACCAATTGGGGCAGTGTAGACTGGGTTGTCCGCTTGAACTAGCGACTCACCGTTCACAGCACCGCTGTACTCTGGCAAGGCGGGCTCTTGTAAGCTTTCACCTTTTGCCGTCTCTATAGTTGGATTTGATGGCTGAGGAGCTGGAAGCTTCCCTGACTGCCCTGAATCATTTGCAGCAGGATTCAGCTGATACAGCAACCCTGACTGAGCAGCTCGATCAATAGAGTCAGAGTCCTCTTTTGCAACTTCTGATAATTCTGCTTGCCCTTGAGCTTCTTGACCGGCTGGTAGGGAGGCCGGCTTGCTCCCTGTCAAAGCCAGCAAATCAGAAGCGGTAAAGTAACCGATATAGTTATAGCCTGCAATGGTCAGATCCGCTTCAGAAACTGCTGACGAAACCGCAACTTGACGGTTATAGGAAAGTAATTCCCGATTTTCTAGCGCAAACGCTTGAGGAGACTGTAACACAGTTTGTCCCAAGCTACCTAGCAAAAGCACTCCTAGTAACTTACCAGATTTCTTTCGTGAGAAAACCAGGACAGCCAAAATAGCCGTTCCCGCAAATAAGCCGAGAAGCGGCTGACCGTTATTTCCTGTACTCGGCAAGACAGTTTGCCCATCTTGCTTCCGATAAATCAGGTAATAATTTTCCCCCGTTTGCAGATTTTCAGGCAGACCTTTCTTAATCAGCCCTTTTTCCTGCTCTGTTAGCTCTTGCTCTTCGACATAAGTATAGTGAGCAGTCGCACCGCCTCCTACTTCATCTGCAGCAACTGTCAAACTGGACAAAGAGCTCCCAAAAATCAGAGCTGCAATGGCAACTGAGCCCACACCGACAGACAATTTGCGAATCGAATATTTCTGAATTCGCTCCTGCACTTTTTCAAAACATTTCACTTTATAAATCCCCTTTTTCCTAAAATGTATAAAGCTAGGACGCCCTTACCTGGCTGGCCG
>CAUVQK010000097.1:0-5505 GCA_963553705.1 uncultured Streptococcus sp. | reverse complement strand
TTTAAAATTTGTTGAATCCAAATAGACTAAAAAAGAGGATTGAACTCCTCTTTTTGGCTTCTTTATTTAAATTTAAAGCCTTCATAGACCAGATCTGCTTTAGGATTGGTCTTTTTAAATTCGTTGGCTAGTTTATCCATCATGTTGACAGGTCCGCACATGAAGACGGTGGTTTGGTTATCCAGAGGATAATTCTTGAAGTCCAAATAGCCGGAGACCTTGCTATCGACCAAATGAAGGTCAAACTGCGGATTCTTGGCTTCATAGTCTTTGAGTAGGTCTAGGTAAACAGCATTTTCAGCTCCAGTATAAGCATAGTAGAAGCTGACTGGGAGATTCAGATTAGGATTTTCACGGATATAGGAGATGAAGGGCGTAATGCCAATCCCACCAGCAATCCAAATCTGCTTTTCCTGCCCTTGGTCAAGAATCATGTGGCCATAAGCTCGGTCAATGGTGACCTTAGTTCCCTCTTGGATCTTGTCATAAAGTTTCTTAGTGTGGTCACCAGAGTTCTTGATAGTAAAGTAGACGATATTGTCATGACCGCCAGAGATAGAGAAGGGATGTGGCGCTTTTTCAAATCCTTCTTGGAAAATCTTGACGAAGGCAAACTGACCGTACTGATAGTCTAGCTTTTGACTGAGTTGGATTTTCAACTCCACGGTATCGTGGTTCAGTCGTTTGACCTGCAGAATTTTTCCCAGATGTCGAAAGGCCAAACTTTGATAGAGGAAGATGATATAAAAGCCAGAAGCTAAACCGATGATAGCGTAGAATCCGACTACGAAGCCTAGCAAGGTCGGTGTCAGGAGTCGACCGCCCATCAGCATATAGGCGTGGAAGAGACCAAAGATATAGGCCAAATAAACAAAGCGGTGAATCCAGCGCCAAGCCTCATACTTGATGTGCTTGCCGAGATAAGCTACCAGAACAATGCTGACAAATAGATAGATGCCGACGTTCCCAAGCTGGGCTGCCAGATGAGAGCCCCAGAGACTGCCGCCCATAGCAACATTGTGGAGAGCAAGCAGGACGACGGAAAAGATAGCTGTAAACTTATGATAAGCATACATCTTTTCGATGCCATTGAACCATTTTTCCAAAAGGGCGTTCCGAGTCGCAAGTAAAAAGGTCAGCGAAAGGGTGGTCAAGGCCAGACCGGGTACAATAAAGTTGGTCATTCCAGCTGAAGCCCAAGCATAGATGGTCAGGATTATGCTAACAGCAATAAGGGCGATTCCTTTGATAGATTTCATGATGGATTCCTTTCTGATTTTTATCACTACTTAGTTGTAAATGAATTTGTTACATTCTAACAAAGAAAAAACAAGCTGTCAAGATAAGAGCTTGTTTCGTTTTTGGTATGGATAGGCCAGGTCTGCTATTAGATAAGCTATAGAGGACTTTTTTGATTTTACTCTTGAACCTCTGCGGCAGTCTCTTCCTTTTTGTCAGTCTCAGACTGGCCGAAAGGCAACTGCTTGCTCCAGCGTGATAGGTTTTCTCGGATATCCTTGCCAATAGCAGAAGGCTTAGGCAAGCTAATGGAGTCTTTCCAGCTTTGAACACGCATATCCAGCAGAAGCTTGGACAAGCGCAGCAGCATGTCACGTTCTTGGTCTGATAGAGATTGAGCATTTTTCAGGATATCAAGGACTTTGTTAAAGTTTTCAACATTGGACAGTTCGTTGACAGACTGGATACCAGCATCCAAAATCAGTCCGAAAAAGAGGTCAAAAAAGTCTTTAAGTTCTTCATCTGAAACGGTGCTCACCCAATTTTTAAACGTTTTGTCAATCTGCAGGCTCTCTGCATCTAGTGTATCCAGCAATAGGAAAGAGTCTCCCTTGGTTTTCCACGAAAAGGTATCGTGCTGGGCAAAGCCGCCGATGGCAATGCTTTTAACAATCCTAGCTTCCTTAGGTGTTTCCAGCATCATGCCGACGATGGAGTTCTGAGGCAGGTAGCGTTTCATCCTTTCAACCATGGCCTGATAGCCATTACTTTCGGTGACAGAGTGATTGAGGCCAGGAGAGTCATAGCTGTAGATGGCTTCAATACGGTCTTGAAGCGACGTTTCCATCTGACTGGCTGCATAGGAAGCCAGGTTTCCTCCTTTGGAATGGCCGGTTAGGATAAAGTTACCGGGCAGATTTTCTAAGGCTTTCTGCAGGTAGCGGGCGGCCATTTTCTGAGCAGGGATTTGAGCCATATAGGTCATGTGGAAGTCTTCCTTCCAGCCGACAATGGAGTCGTCTGTGCCGCGAAAGACCAGGACATAGGTATCGGGCTTGATTTTGAAAATCAAGGCAGCGAATTGCTTCTGGATATCTTGGTCAACGTCATTGACATAGCCCATCAGTTTTAGATTTTTAAAGCGGGTAGAGGCTGCGGCCAAATCTAGCAGTTTTAGTCGGTTTTTGCTAACCATCATGGAGAGGTCGCGCGGTACTTGGTCGGCCAAATCCAGCAGTCGGCAGTCGCAGTAGGGGGACATGTCTTCATGCACTAGTTGGTCAAAAGGCAAGTAGGTCATCTCTGTCAGAATTAGCAGATCCAGTTCATTGAAAGGTTTATCATAAATGCTGTCATGCTGAACTTCTTCAAGGTAAGTAAAAATATTGCTCATGTTATATCTCCAATTTCTACTAGTTAGTATAGCATATTTCTCTGATAGATTTTCTCTTTTCCAGAAAAATCCTACCTTAGACTGAGGATGATAAACAAGTAATCGCATTTTTTGGTATAATGTTACTAGCAAGAAATCGGGAGGGAAAGATGCACAAGATTTTACTAGTAGAAGATGATCCAGTCATCCGTCAGATGGTTAAGAAAATGCTGGAACAATGGGGCTTTCAGGTAGTGGCAGTCGAGGACTTTATGGATGTGCTGACTGTCTTTGTCGGAGAGGAGCCGCATCTGGTGCTGATGGATATTGGACTGCCCTTGTTTAACGGCTATCATTGGTGTCAGGAAATCCGCAAGATTTCAACGGTGCCTATCATGTTTCTGTCTTCTCGCGATCAGTCCATGGACATTGTCATGGCTATCAATATGGGGGCAGATGACTATGTGACCAAGCCTTTTGACAATAATGTCTTTCTGGCTAAAGTTCAGGGCTTGCTGCGCCGTTCCTATGAATTTGGAAATGACCAAAGTCTCTTGGAGCACCAAGGTGTCATTCTCAATCTCAAGTCAACAGATCTGGTCTTTGATGGGAAAGTGGTGACCTTGACCAAGAACGAATTTCAGATTTTGCGGGTCCTCTTCGAGCATTCTGATGGTATCGTGGCGCGTGATGATTTGATGAAGGAACTCTGGAATAGTGACTTTTTCATCGACGATAATACCCTATCGGTCAATGTTGCTCGCCTGCGTAAGAAGCTTGAAGAGCACGGATTGAAAAACTTCATCGAAACCAAAAAAGGAATAGGATACGGTCTCATCAATGGACATACAGGATAAATTTTTCTTTCTTAAATCTTACCTTTATTCACGGCGATTTTTTCTAGCTCTTTTGATTCTGCTGCTAGGTTTCATTTTGATTTTTGCCTTTGTCTTTGATGCTTACCGCAGTCTGCTAGAATATGTCGCGCTTTTGCTGGCTTTTCTGTCTTTCTTGTTTATAGGAGCAGATGCTTGGACGTCCTATAAGGCTTATCGCGGCCAGAAGCTGCAGGTCTCTGCTCAGGCTCAGACTCCTCTAGAAAAGCTCTTGCAGGAAAGAGTGGAGGAGCTGGAGTATGAACAGAAGAATCAGCTCTTGGTTGAACAGGAAAAATACAATGATTTGCTGGACTACTATACTCTGTGGGTTCATCAAGTCAAGACTCCTATTGCTGCCAGTTCACTCTTGATTGGTGACTTGAAGGATAAGGAAGCCAAGTCTCAGCTGGAGCAGGAGCTCTTTAAGATCGAGTCTTACGTTCATCTGGTGCTCCAGTACCTCCGTCTGGAAAGCTTCCATGATGATCTAGTTCTGAAGCAGGAAAATCTGGCTGATTTGGTCAGGGAAGTAGTCAAGAAATACGCCCTTTTCTTTATTCAGCAAGGGCTCAGTCTCAATCTTCATGACCTAGACCACACGATTGTCACTGATAAAAAGTGGTTTCTAGTGATTTTGGAGCAGGTCTTGTCCAATAGTCTTAAATACACCAAAGAAGGCAGTATAGAGATTTATTTTCATGAGGGCAGCCTCTACATTAAGGACACGGGTTTGGGGATTCAAAATGCTGATTTGTTGCGGGTTTTTGAGCGTGGTTTCTCAGGCTACAACGGTCGTCTGACCCAGCAATCATCAGGCTTAGGTCTTTACCTGTCCAAGAAAATTGCTGACCAGCTGGGACACAAGATTGCTATAGACTCTCAAGTTGGTCAGGGAACGACGGTTTCCATCGCCTTTCCTGAGAAGAAATTGATCTTTGAGTAGGAGGAAGAAAGTTGCTAGTAGTGGTTTATGATAGTCTGACTGGTTTGGGGAAAAAGTTTGCTAAAAGTCTGGGAATGCCTAGCCAGTCAGTCTGGAAAAAGCTGGAGGAACCCTGTATTTTAGTCAGCAGAAATAGCGGAGCAGGGCAGATTCCGTGGACGACCAAGCGCTTCATCAGAAAGTACAGACATCTAATCAAAGGCTTTGTCATCAATGGCAATCAGAAGCGTTATCCGCGGACCTTTTGCGGGGCAACGGATAAGATAGTGGAGCAGTATGGTCTTCGCCATATTCGTAACATAGAGGGCTCTGGAACGGAAGCAGACAGACAAGCAGTCAAAGCCTTTTTAGAACAGTTGCGGACGGAAGAAAGTTTTCATAAAAGCCACTAGGTTTTGTGCTATTTTAGGTAGATGCTTTGCATGATTTTTAAAAGTGACAAAATTGTAAGAATAAAACTAGCAAATGAAAGGTTAGGTTATGGTACCGACCTTTCTTTTTTATTATCATAGAGTCAAGAAATAAGAAGGAGACAGAAAAATGAAATCAAAAGGTATAAATGCTTTTCAGTTGAAGCTCTTCATGGCATTTCTTATGGTTTTTGACCATATCAGTCAGATACCGGGGCTGGTGCCGGAGGGCTGGGATGGCGTCTTGCATGCCCTAACCCGCTGTGTCGGAGTAGCATTTGCCTTCATGGCAGTGGAAGGTTTTATCCACACTCGCAACCGCCTGGCTTACAATATGAGGCTCTTCTTTTGGGCAGCCCTGATGCAGACAGGAAACTGTATCCTGACGCTCCTCTTTCAGGAGAAGGGCATCTACCTCACTCACAATATCTTCCTGACCTTGGCCTGCGGTGTCCTCATGCTGAGTCTTTTCTTTGGCTTTTCTGACAATGGCGGAGCTACTAAGGATGGGAAGCGTGGTTTGCGGATAGCGGCAGGAATAGTAGTCTTGCTGGCTGGGCTTCTCTTTAGCGAAGGCGGCATGGCTCTGCTTCCTTTCATGCTCTTGACCTACCTTTTTAGAAATCAAGTCTTTTTCAGAAACTTGTCCTATGTAGTTTGGGC
>CAUVQK010000096.1:0-5609 GCA_963553705.1 uncultured Streptococcus sp. | reverse complement strand
TTACCGAGATGATGCAAAAGCTGGTTACGACCTGCAACGAGCTGGGGATTAACAAGCTGAAAGAGAAGTTTCCTTATGAAATTTCTGGTGGTCAAAAGCAGCGGGTAGCAGTGGCTCGGGCCATCATCACAGACCCTGAGATTCTGCTGGCGGATGAGCCGACGGGAGCCTTGGATTCCAAGTCTTCAGCAGCCCTGCTGGATGTCTTTGACGACATTAATGCCCGCGGTCAAACTATTCTCATGGTAACTCACTCAACAGCAGCGGCTAGCCGCGCCAAGCGGGTGCTCTTTATCAAGGATGGGATTCTTTATAATCAAATCTTCCGAGGTGACAAGACCGAGCGGCAGATGTTCCAAGAAATTTCTGACACTCTGACAGTTATGGCAAGTGAGGTGAAGGACTAGTGTTTCGATTAGCAGCAAAATTGGCGGTATCCAATCTGATTAAGAACCGCCGTCTCTATTATCCTTTTGCACTGGCTACCTGTGTGGCTGTAGCCATTTCTTATATTTTCAATTCCTTGGCTTTTAATCCCAATCTATCCAAAATGACAGGGGCCAGCTCTGTTATCCTCGTTTTGGTCCTAGGGGTTGTTATTGTGAACATCACAGCTGGAATTATTGTCTTTTATGCCAATCAATTTGTCATGAAGAATCGCTCCAAGGAGCTGGGACTTTATGGTATGCTAGGTCTTAATAAGCGTCATCTCTTTGTTATGACTTTTATTGAGCTTCTGATTTTCGGGCTAGTGGCTGTATGCTTGGGGCTGACTATTGGTGTTCTCTTTGACCAGCTGATTTATGCCTTTTTGCTCAAGCTCATGGGGACCAAGGTGGTTTTGGCTTCAACTTTCCAGCTACCGGTCTTGATTCTTGTTTTTATTTTCTATGGCTTTATTTTTGCAGGCTTGGTCTTGGTCAATGGTTGGCGAATTCTGCGTTTTGATTCCCTGAAGATGTCTAAGGAAAAGGCCAGCGGGGAGAAGAAGAGCCGGTTTTTACTGCCACAGACCTTTATTGGTCTGGCAGCTATGCTCTACGGCTACTATCTGGCTCAAACTGTGCGTAATCCTATGGAAGCAATCTTCATCTTTTTTGGAGCAGTCCTCTTAGTCATTTTAGGAACCTACCTGCTCTTTAACGCTGGTATTACAGTCTTTCTGCAGCTTCTGCAAAAGAATAAAAAGTATTACTACCAGCCAAATAATATGATTTCCGTCTCAAATCTTATTTACCGGATGAAGAAAAATGCAGTGGGGCTGGCTACTATTTCCATCCTATCGACTATGGTTCTAGTGACCTTCTCTGCCGGTATGAACATCTATTCTGGCGCGGAATATATGCAAAAACTTATGTTTCCGCATGATTTCTCTATCAATGGCGGTGTGAATGCAAAAAAAGAACAGCTGGATCAGGTCTTGACAGAGTTTGTAGCAGAGAATCAGCTGAAGGTCAAGCAACAGGAGACCTATCAGTTTTATTCAATGGGTGTCAAGAAGAAAGAGGGTAACAGCCTAGATATTTATCCTAAGGGACAATGGGCTGTGTCACCTAATACCTATATCTTGATGTTTTCCAGCGAGGATTACGAAAAGCTGACAGGCAAGGATCTGTCTTTGCAGGAAAATGAGATTGCTGTCTTTAACAAGGGAGTGGATCTGGATTACAAGCAGCCTCTGCAGCTGGCCGGCCAAAACTTGACGATCAAGAAAGTCCTGTCTGAAGATTTTATCTTTCACAAGATTCCAGATGAGTATAATATCATCATTCCTAAAGGGCTGTATCTAGTAGCCAAGGATCCTAGTCAACTATTGGCTCCGCAGATGGAGCAGCAAGCTATTAATCCTGTACTCTATGGTAGTTTGGATATTGAAGCATCCGAAGATGAAAAGGCTAAGCTGGATACAATCTATCAAAAGAAAATGGCGGATTATAACCAGTCTCTGCCAGAAGGTGCCGGTGGTGTCCACGGTCAAACTGGTGTGATTGGTATACTTGAAATTAAGGGTATGCTGGGTGGTGTCTTCTTTATAGGGATTTTCCTCTCTATTGTCTTCATGATGGGAACAGTGCTGGTTATCTACTACAAGCAAATTTCCGAAGGCTACGAAGACCGTGACCGCTTCATCATCCTGCAGAAAGTCGGCTTAGACGAGCAACAGACAAGAAAGACCATTCGAAAACAGGTACAGACGGTCTTCTTCCTGCCCCTAATCTTTGCCTTCCTTCATTTGGCTTTTGCCTATCACATGCTCAGTCTCATTTTACAGATGTTGGGCGTGCTCAATGCAAGTCTTATGTTAGTCGTGACTCTCGGTGTCTGCGCTCTGTTTATTGCAGTGTATGTCGGTGTCTTTCTCATCACATCTCGCAGCTATCGCAAAATTGTGGCTATGTAATAGCAGAGACAGGCTTCATATACCTTTCATCTATTTTAAAGACTTAGGCTGAGATTTTTCTCAGCCTTTCTTTTCTCGGAATATTTCTGAGAAAGATTCCTAAAAGCGTGGAAATATGATAAAATAGAGCGTTAATGCAATTAGGAGAGTAAAAATAGATGAATATTTTTAGAAAAAAAGATGCCAGCAAGGATAGAACGGGCATGCGCCGTCATTTGAAAATTCCTGATTTGATTTTGCTTGGTATTGGAGCAATGGTGGGAACTGGAATTTTCACTATCACAGGTACTGGAGCAGCCAAATATGCCGGGCCAGCTCTGACCGTTTCGATTGTCATTTCAGCCCTTTGTGTGAGTATTTCGGCCCTTTTTTACGCTGAGTTTGCCTCACGGATTCCGGCTAATGGCGGAGCTTACAGTTATATTTATGCGGTTCTGGGAGAATTTCCTGCGTGGCTGGCTGGCTGGCTGACCATCATGGAGTTCATGACAGCTATCTCAGGTGTTGCCTCTGGCTGGGGATCTTATCTGAAGGGATTGCTAAGCGGCTTTGGTATCCAGCTTCCGGCAGCTCTGAATGGCACCTTCAATCCAACAGCAGGTACTTATGTGGACTTGCTGCCTATTCTGGTCTTGGTCTTTGTTACAGGGGTTGTCCTTTTGAACTCAAAGGCAGCCCTGCGCTTCAACTCAGCCTTGGTGGTCTTGAAATTCTCAGCTTTGGCACTCTTTATCATTGCAGGATTTTTCTTCATCAAGCCAGAAAATTGGTCTAACTTTGCACCATTTGGTTTTGGAGAAATTTATGGCGGCAAGGTCGGTATCATGGCTGGGGCTTCACTCATGTTCTTTGCCTTTCTGGGCTTTGAGTCTATTTCCATGGCGGTCGATGAAATCAAAGAGCCCCAAAAGAATGTTCCGCGCGGGATTGTTTTGTCCTTGAGCATCGTGACCATTCTCTATATTTTGGTGACCTTGGTCTTGACTGGGATTGTCCACTATAGCAAGCTGGATGTCTCAGATGCGGTGGCCTTTGCCCTGCGCAGCGTCGGACTTGGCTGGGCAGCTAACTATATCTCTGTCGTCGCTATTTTGACTCTGATTACGGTCTGCATTTCCATGACCTACGCCCTGTCGCGGATGATTTACAGTATTGCGCGTGATGGTCTTTTGCCTCGCTCTTTCAAGAAATTGACAGAGACCAGTCGGGTGCCAAAGAATGCAACGATTTTAGTAGGGATTGCCTCAGCTGTCTGTGCTGGTATCTTCCCCTTGGCTAGCATCGCTTCTTTCCTCAATATCTGTACCTTGGCCTATCTGATTTTATTGGCACTGGCTGTCTTGAAATTGCGGAAAGATAAAGGAATGCCCAAAGCTGGAGAATTCAAAACACCTCTAGTACCTCTGACACCGATCTTGTCCATTGTCATCTGCCTGTCCTTCATGACCCAGTACACCAAGGAAACCTGGCAGGCCTTTGGTATTGCCCTAGCGCTGGGAAGTCTCATCTACGCCTTTTATGGCTATAGAAACTCAGAAGTGGCTTCAAAAGAGAAGTAGGGATAGAGTATTGCTATTAAAAAGAAAGTAAAAGTAGAAAAGAATGAAGAACCTTAATCTAAGCCAAAAGAAGAAAATCTGGCTCTTTGCCCTTGCTTTTATCGCCCTGATCTTACTGGCGATTGTGATCAATATTCAGCTGAACCAGCCCGAAGATATGCATGCTGAGTATGTTCGGCTTTGGAAGACAACTTGGCATGAGAAAAATAAAGACTGGCTCTATCCACTGAAAAATATCTGTCTTCTTATTCTGGCAGTTCTGGCAGGGGCTGGTTTGAAGATTGCATTTTCCAAGAGTGAGAGATGGAAATAAGCTTTTGTAGATGTAAATGAAATCATCTTACAAAAATGTAAGATTGACGATGATAAATGTAAGGTAGAGACATGGAAAACGTGTCTCTATTTTGCTATAATCAGCTCAGGAATCCTCACTAGAAAGGTTGTTCGATTATGAAAAAAGTCCTTTTAGGTTGCTTGGGAACAGTACTGGTTTTGCTTGCTCTTTTAATAGGTTTTCTGGCCTACTTTGGTCCAGACTATGGAATTTTTCTTTTTCCACCTAGTCCACAGGACTATGCTCGCTCGGTTATGAAAAAGCTTGATTTTGGTCTTTATACGGACAAAGATTGGGAAAATGAGAAGAAGAAAGCCTTAGAGAAGCTTGAATCAGCCAAGACTTATCAAGACACCTATCCTATCTTGGAAAAATTAACCAAAGAGGCTGGCGGAAAGCATTCTTATTTTTTAAGTCCACAGGATAATCCCGAAAATAGTCCGGAAAGCAAAAATCAGCCTGAAGTGCAGAATCGGGAGGGGATTCTCTATTTAAAAGTTCCTGCTTTTACTGGTGATGCACAGGCAGCAAAGAAATACACAAGCAAACTGTCAGCAGCTCTTAAAAAGGATGACTATCAGACGGTTCTTGTGGATTTGAGAGACAATACCGGCGGGAATATGTATCCGATGATTGCGGGACTTTCTTCTCTCTTGCCTGATGAAGACCTCTTCCAATTCGTTTACAAAAACGGAAGCAAGAGCGCGGTTTCGCGATTAGATGTTCTGAAGCAGCTTGGTCTGGAGCAGACTGATGAGAAAGCAAAGAAAGTGCCCATAGCTGTCCTTATCAATGGGAAGACAGGTAGCTCAGGAGAGATGACTGTTTTAGCTTTTAAGGGACTGGAAAATGTTAAAATATTTGGTCAGCCAACGGCAAGCTATACTACGGGAAATAATTATTATCAACTATATGATGGAGCGGTTTTGCTCTTGACTACCTCGAGTATCCTAGATCGCACGGGCAAGCTTTATGAGAATGAGGCAATTCAGCCAGATATCCCAACAGATAAGCCTTTAGAAGAGGCGGAGTCTTGGTTGAAGGGACAGATAGGAGAATAGTTCATTGAAAGCAGTCAAAGAGACTGCTTTTCTGCTATAATAAAGAGAAGAACGAGGTGACAAATGATTCGTAAAGTAAAACTAAGTGACGCCGCAGCTATTCAGCGCCTCAATGCTGAGTCCCTGGGCTATGACTTCGATAGGGAAGCGACGGAGGCTCAATTGAAAAAGTTACTAGAGAATGACCAGCATTTGATTTTGGTAGTTGAAGAAGACGGTCAGGTCATAGGCTACGCTCATGCGGCTAGCTACGA
>CAUVQK010000095.1:0-5629 GCA_963553705.1 uncultured Streptococcus sp. | reverse complement strand
AGAAAATATATATTAGCCAGATAGGGGCAATCATAGTAAAATAACTATCAAAATAGACTAAAGGAGTTTGGAATGAAAATCGTTTCTTTATGGTCAAAGGTTTCTCTGGGCTTGCAACTCTTGATTGCTTTAATTTTGGGTATTCTTGTTGCTCTTATCTGGCCACAGTTTTCGGCTTTTTACCAGTTTTTGGGTCAAGCTTTTATCAGTTTGATTAATATGGTGATTATTCCGCTGGTCTTTCCGGTTGTGGTCGTAGCTGTAGCTGGTGTGATTGGTAAGAAATCTTTCGGGAAGCTCTTGTCAAAGAGTCTGCTCTATTTCTTTGGGGTCACGACGGCGATTACCTTTATTTTTGTCTTTGCAGCTTATTATCTGGGCTTTGGTCAGGGAGTCAATATCGGTCAGGCGGGAGCCAGCATTGACGGTATTGCCAAAAGTATTCAACTGGATGAGTTTTTTCTTAGCTTCATTCCCTCCAATATCATCAAGTCGCTTTCAGAAGGAGCTCTGCTTCCTATTATTGTTTTTGCTATATTTTTAGGATTTGGGCTTGGAAGTCTCAAGGAAGAAAAGACTCAGAAAGCTGTTGAGCTGCTGCAGATTTGGATTGAGGCTATTTATAAAATTGTGGGTGTGATTGTGAAGCTGTCTCCGATTGGTATTTTTGGTTTTATTGCTAAGGATGTGGCTACGACAGGAGTTGACAAGTTGGTCGGTTTGGGGCAATTTGTAGCAGGGACTTATCTGGCATATGCGGTTCTAGCTTTAGTGATTTTTCCTTTGATTGCTTTTGCTTTCAGAATTCCTTATCTAACAAGCTTGCAACGGATTTGGAGCCTTTTGACTTTGGCTTTTGTCTCTGGTAGTTCCAGTGTTGTCCTGCCACCGCTGTTGAAAGATTTAAAGAAGCAGGGGTATGATGAGCATGTCATAGATTTGGTTGTGCCTTTGGGTTACACTTTTAATCTTGAAGGAGCTGCTGTTTATTTCTCTGTAGCAACTATTTTTATTGCTCACGCTTATGGGATTGCTTTTTCTGTATCAGGACTTTTCTTTACTGTTTTGCTTTTGACTTTGATTGGTAAAACAGCTGCGACTGTGCCTTCAGGAGCGATTGTTGTCTTGCTGGCAGCTGCACCTCAGCTAGGCCTACCAGTCGAGGGTGTTGCCTTGATTTTTGCGGTTGATTTCTTTGTCAATGCCGGCCGTACTGCCCTCAATGTTCTAGGTCAGGTCTTGGCCGTCAGTGTTATTGAAAAGACGGAAGGCAATGTAGTAGAAGAATCGAAAAGCAGCAAGCTGGCTGTTCGGTATTCCTAAAGGAGAGAAGACTTATGAGTCAAGCAAAAGTATACGTTATTCATGAAAATTTGGAGTGGACGCAGCACTTGGTCAAGTGGCTGGAGGAAAAAGATGTGCCCTATGAACTTTGGGATTTGTCAAGTGGGATCCTAGATCTGCAGAGTCCACCTCCAACAGGAATTTTCTACAATCGGATGTCCGCTTCTTCTCATACGCGTGGACACCGCTATGCACCAGAATTTACAGAGCAGGTTCTAACTTGGCTGGAAGCTCACGGTCGCAAGGTCATCAACGGAAGCGGAGCTATTAATCTGGAAATCAGCAAAATTAAACAGTATTTGAAGCTTTCTGAGGTTGGAATTGCTTATCCAGAGACGGTAGCCGTTTTGGGACAGGAGAATATTCTTGAGGCGGCTAGAAAGCTTGATATTTATCCCCTGATTACCAAGCATAATCGGGCTGGGAAAGGTTTGGGAGTGCAGCTCTTCAATAGTGAGGAAGAGTTAGAAGCTTATGTAGACAGTCCTGCTTTTGAGCCTTCTGTGGATGGGATCGCTCTGCTTCAGGCCTATATCAAGCCTGCGGATGGTCGGATTCGTCGTTCGGAGTTTATCAACCAGAAGTTTCTTTATACTGTGTCCATTGATTCATCAGATGGCTTTCAGCTTTGTCCGGCAGATGGGTGTCAGATTGGGCAAAAGCCTGCTCAGCTAGAGACATCAGATAAATTTCAAATTACGGAGCCGCTGCCTGCTAGTCAAAGACAGGCTTACGAGACATTTCTAGCTCAGGCTGGTATTGATGTGGCAGCTATTGAGTGGGTAGAGTCAGAGAGCGGTCAGATCTATGTCTATGATGTGAACACCAATACCAACTATAATCCGACAGCAGAAGAAAAAGCAGGAATTTTTGCTCATCAGCATCTGGCAGAATATCTAAAGAACGAGCTGGCAGCATCCTATCCAGAATAAATTTAAAAAGAACAAGAGCTTTCCCTTTTGGAAGTTTTTCAAGATAGATTTTACTTTGTTGGGGTGTTAGATGCACCGGCAGGTTATGTGACCTCTGAGTTGGCGCGTGACTTGGCCTATCCGACCTATCCGCTTCATACCTATGTGGAAAAATAGCAGAGCTTATAACTAAAAATACACCTCCCGTATCAATTGGGAGGTGTGTTTTTAAGTATTAGTCTTCCTTCTTCTTTAAGAGGAAGAGTCCAGCTGCTCCTGCAATTAGGAGTCCAGCTAGAGTAAAGCTGGCAGTTGTTTCTTGGCTTCCGGTCTCTGGCAGAGTCTGATTGTTGTAGGTCAGAGTTACTGTCTGAGCTGGCGGATTGACAGTGGCAGGTGTCCAGTCAAGGACAGTCTGACTTGGCGCTTGATAGGTTGGATCAGGTGTCGTAGGACTCGGGAGGTCAGTCAGCTCGGCCAACTGGCTGCCAAAGATAGCATTGGAAATCCAGCGGTAGAAATGAACAGGGTGAAGGCGGTTAGTCGGATTGCCGGCGTAGACAAAGAGAGGCTTCTCGTTATAGGTACCAGCAATGGCTACGACTTTGTTGGCTAGTTGCTCATTGCCAGGCCACCAGCCAGCGATATAGAAGTCACTTCCGGCAATGCTGGCAAGAGTTCTAAAGTTGGCAGGAATCTTAGCAATCCAGTTACCAGAGTTGGAGTAAAAGAGTCCATCCTTCTTGTAGCCGCTGGTCAGCGGATCTTGGTCTTGGATGACAGCCTTCATCAGTCCTTCATAGTCACTGCCGTTCTTGAAGCGCTCAGCATCAAAGCCGTCTAGGATTCCTAGTTTTTCCAAGCGCTGCATAGCAGAGCCTCCGACAACGATAGTTGGCTTGAGTCCGACAAGAGACTTGTCATAGTTGTTGCTTTCAAGGACGATGACGTCAGCATCTTCTGGGCGATCGACGATTTCAAAGCCCATATTCTTCAGAGCTAAGGCAGTATGCGCTGGAGCATCCACGCCTGCCCATGAGAATTGATGTGGTGGTGCGTAGATCTTGAGAGGTTTCAGAGTCGGCCCCTGTGGAATTTTATAGAGGGCGTCGCCGTAAATAGCATAACGATCTAGGAGGCTGGTAAAGGTCGGTGTATCAACGATGTAGCCGTCATCTGTCAGGTAGACCTTCTTACCTTCAGCAAGAGCTTTGTTGACGGCCTTGACCGCGCTCTCAGACGTATTGGCAATGACGTAATAAGGCGCTTTATGATCAACCTGACTGGTACGTGCAGCACGGAGAGCTGTCACGTCGCCTAGCTTGCCTTCAAAGAGTTTGTCGCCAAAGACTGGCTGGGCTTTGAAACCTTTCATATCAGGGAAATTGACGACTAATTCCGCATACATAGCTGCCCACTTGGATTCATTTGAGCCTTTGTAGAGGACATGGTTGGCATAGCCGCGCTTGGCCTGTGCCATATCGACAACCAAATCACCTTTTTTATAGTTGCCGCTGTCTTCCTTGAGTTCTTTGACCAGGACACCGTTGCGCTTGAAATAGTCAATCATATTAAAGGCTTCTTGGCTATCGTTATCTTTATCTAGCCCCATCGGGATGACATAGTAGTCTGGGAAGAATTTTTCTTGGCCTTTTTTAATCCGGCCTACGACCTGACCATCAGGTCCGACGAGTTCATTTTCTGCCTTAGGATCTTCGACTTTATTGATGCCGCGCAGGTAGAAGTTGAGACGCATCTCCATGAGCTTGTCGGGGTTCTGAGCTAGATAGTCAAGGCCTCCTAGAACTGCATAATATCCAGCCTTGTAGGACTCTTGATTGCCCTCTGGAATTTCGATAGTATGCCCCAGGATACCATGGTACATAGAATAAACCGCTGTGTAGCCTGAGAAGGAATCATCCCATCCGTCTCCCCAGTCCAGTTTAGGAATGATGTATTTATCATAGCCAGAGTTGGCAACGCCGGCCCGTCCCATATGATGGGCATTATCCAGCATGAGGTCTGCCAAAAGGTCATATTCAAAGTTAGGATCATGCGGCGGAGTTGCTGGCTCGATTAGGAATTCTTTGACAAAGCCGTGGACATCATAGAGAGCGATCGGATTCCATTTGTTAATCAATCCAGCAACGGTGCGAGTCTCAGGGTTGGCTTGGTAGCCAGTATCACGGTTAGGGTCAAGGCCATTGGCCAGAGCCCGAGTGTTGAGGACATCGCCGTCAGGGTTTTCCGTAAAGTCAAAGAGGAAGATAAACTTCTTCAGCAAGTCTTGGATGTTGAGAGTGACAAGTTTTTCAGAACCATCGGCAGCACTTGTTTTGAAGCTGACTTGGTCTTTAGTTGCAAAGGTCTTAAAGAGACCTGTGATAATATCAATCCCAGGCTGTTCATCAGCGTGAGTGTTGTTAATGAGCACAGGCAGTTTATAGTCTAGATTGCCATTTTTGAGGGCTGCCAGCATTTCAGCTGGTTTTGTCAAGGCCTGAGGATTGGTTTTACTGAGGTAGTCGTCAATGCTCTTTTGGTCAGAACTGATGATACCCAGCTTGATATCGCGCCCCTGAGCGCTCTTTACAATGTTCTCAATCTGTACCAAACGATCTGTTTTGGCATCCTGTCTGCTCTTTTCAATAGATGCCAGCATCTCCTCATGGCTGTGGAAGTCTTCATAAGGGCGCAAGACGATATTTTTGCGAATGGTCAAGCTCAAGTCCTGGCTCGTACCGACCAGTTCATGGCTGCCAATGAAGTTTCGATAGGTCCGGCGGATATTGTGGGGAGAGCGAAGGCTGAGATCGTCTCCGAAAAGCTTTTGAAACTGCAGATTCAGATGAAGATCGTTCCCGTCGGCCTTTTCCTCAATAGTGAGAAAGGGTTGCCCAGTAAAGGTGCCAGTGTCCATGTTCCAGGTTTTCCAGTCAGCAATCGGTTTATTATCCAGAGTCCAGGTCAGCTTGCCTGCCTGAGAAGCCTGTTCTTGGACAATATCCTTGAGCTCTGCAGGCTCGGACATATAAACGGTACTGTCGGCCAGTTGGGTCTTGGCTTCTTCAGAAGCAGCTGCTCTTGTTTGAGCTGCTGCAGAGACAGCTGGATTGTCCGCTGCAGGAGCAGGAGCCTGCTCTTTTTCTCCTGTCTGATTTGGAGCAGCTTCTGTTGCAGGAGTTACAGCCTCTACCTGATTGGCGACTGGCTGTGACTCAGTGCTGTTCTGCTGGTCAGCTGCGGCCTTGCCCTGAGCTAAGACAGCCATTAATACAGCGGCTGATAAACTTAAAGCCTGTGTATAGAGACGCTTCTTGTATGAATCGTTCATTAGGAAATCTCCTTTGTGTAAAATATTCTATATTTAGTAT
>CAUVQK010000094.1:0-5633 GCA_963553705.1 uncultured Streptococcus sp. | reverse complement strand
GTTCAATAACAATGAAAAGAATAAAAATCCACTTTTTCGATTTAAACATGAGACTCCCTCTTATTTTGATTAGCAAAGATAGTTTTATTTTACCATTCTTTTCTCAGATGAAAAACAGCAAGCCAATGGCCTGCTGTTTCAGGTTATCACTCACCCATCTCAATCCGCCAGCTGGTAGCTGTTTTTCTTTCTTGGATAAACTTACTGTAGATACCTTGTTTAGCTAGTAAGTCTTGGTGTTTACCCTGCTCGACAATACGGCCTTGATCTAACACCAAAATCTGGTCTGCATGCTCAACCGTCTTAATTCGGTGGGCAATCATGATGATGGTCTTATCGCGAGTTAAAGCCTGAATAGCCTGCATGAGGGCTTCTTCGTTTTCTGGGTCAACATTGGCTGTTGCTTCATCCAGAATGATAATAGGCGCATCCTTGATAATAGCCCGAGCAATGGAAATGCGCTGACGCTCACCTCCAGAAAGACTGGCACCTCCTTCACCAATCTTGGTATCATAGCCATCAGGCAGTGAGAGGATAAAGTCATGACAGGCAGCTTTCTTGGCAGCCTCTATTACTTCTTCCTGACTGGCCTCCGGCTTGCCAAACCGAATGTTATTAGCAATAGTATCCTCAAAGAGATAGACGCTTTGGAAGACAAAGCTGAAATTACGAATCAGGCTGTCATAGCTATAATCTCTAACATCATGTCCGTCCAGACTGATACTTCCTTGGTCCACATCCCAGAAGCGGGCAATGAGGTTGCAGAGCGTTGTTTTGCCTGATCCAGAAGGTCCGACCAGGGCAGTTGTTGTTTTTTCTGGAATGGTGAGGGAAACCTGGTCAATAATTTTCTTATTTCCATAAGAGAAGCTAACATCTCTCAGCTCAATCCGGCTGCTCTTAGGCTCAATATCCTGACCGCTGATGTCCATCGGCTGGATAGCCAAAACTTGATTGACCATATCAACCGACAAATCAACAATGCGCAGGAGAGAAGAGAAAGAGCCTACGCCGTCTAGATTTTCATAAATCATAAAACCACTGACAATCATCATAATGGTTACCAGCAGCTCCATACTGCCATTGAGATAAAAATAGATAGAGAAAAGCCCCATAAAGAGACCGGTCAGCTTGGTCACTATGCCTTGGAGGGCAATGTAAGGTGAAGTCACTAGTGTCATTTTGGTATCTAGCTGACTCTTGCCTTCAATAGCCTTGGACAGTTTCTTAGCAGAACGGTTGACCAGATTGTAGTTCTTGACTTCAGCAATCCCTTGGCTGTACTCCAAAACAACGGCTACTAGGTCCATATCCGCCTGATACTTGTCATCAGAAACCTTGCCAACTTGCCAACGCATGAGGGTATTGGGTAGGAGAAAGAGGACAAGCCCCACCAAGAGAACCAGACCAACCCGCCAGTCATAGAGAAAGACCAAAACGGTGATGAGACCAGTCGTCAAAAAGCCCTGCACAGTCATCATAACCACTCTGGTAGCTACATCAGATAGTCCTTCCAGCGTATTGGTCGTAACACTGGTAATCTTGCCCAAGCTATTTTGATTAAAGTAACCCATGGGCAGATAGCGCATGTGCTCGGCAATTTCAATCCGCTTCTGAGCACAGGTATGATAGCCCGCTTCCGTCTGCAGCATGGTTATTTTCAGGGTAATCCAGACGTTTAGCACAGTGGATACCAACATGATCCCCAGAGCCAGCCAGAAGGTCTGCATAGAGAGATTCTTCTCAATCAGTCCCATAACAACTAGGCCGATTGCTGGAATACGTAGAGCGATAATAAAGGACTTGATGATACCCAGATAAATAGATTGATAAAATTTCTTACGATCTTCTGCCGTACAGAAATCAAAGAATTTCTTCAGTATATTAAGCATGAGTCAGACCTCCTTCCATTTCACCACTATCCCTAGTAGCAATATGGGCCTGCCACATGGAAGCATAAAGCGGACTGGCTGCCAGTAACTCTTCATGCCGACCCCTAGCTTCAATCCGACCATTATTGACCAGGACTATCTGGTCTGCACTCATAATCGTAGACAGCCTGTGGGCAATGACAATCAAGGTCCGTCCCTCAATCAAACGAGCTAGACTGGACTGAATCCGTGCTTCATTTTCCGGATCTGTATAAGCAGTCGCTTCATCCAAGATAAGAATCGGCGCATCCTTAAGCATGGCACGGGCGATGGCAATCCGCTGGCGCTCCCCACCAGATAGATGACCGCCGCCAGAGCCTACTTGAGTCTCAAAACCTTCTTCCAAGTTCATGATAAAGTCATAACAGCCACAGCGACGGGCAATTTCGATGACCTCTTCATCAGAAGCCGCTGGATTTCCCATCCGAATATTTTCCATAATAGTCTCGTCAAAGAGATAGTTATCCTGGGTCACGTAAGCAATCTGCCGACTGTAATAGTCTAGCGGAAGCTGACGAATGTCCAAGCCACCGTAAGTAATCTGACCAGAACTGACATTCCAGAATGAAGCTAGAAGCTTGGCAATTGTAGACTTACCTGAGCCTGATGGCCCAACTAAAGCATTGATGCTGCCAGCCTTAATATCTAGCGAAATACCATGTAGTACTTCCTCTTCATCTGTATAGCCAAAGCTGACATCCGTCATGACCAGATCCCTTCCTTTTGGAAGTTCTCTCAGCTCCTGAGGTCTTTTCAAATCAGGCTTTTCCAGAATATCAATGACTTGACCAAAAATAGTGCCGATTTTCCGTAAATCGTCCATGTAACTAGCCACTAAAATCAGAGGAGTCAGAAGACTGAGCGAAAGAATAATCATTAGAATGAAATTGCTGGCAGTCAAACTACCTTGCAGATAAAAATAACAGCCAGCCGGCAGCAGAAAAAGCAAGCCTGATGGCAGAAATGCTGTCACAATGCCCATCTCCAGATTAAACTTGCGCATCCACTCAATAAAGCAGTCTGCTCCTTCTCTAGCAGCCGTCACAAACTTATCGTAAGAAAATTTTTCCTTGCCAAAAACCTTGATGACTTCAATCCCATTGATGTATTCCACCGCTGTATCATTGAGCTTTTTGGTCTTGACTAGAGTATTTTGATAGTCCGCTTCGCTATTGGCAACCATCCGAACATAGGCCAGCACCACAATAGGAATAGTCAGGAGAGACAGCAAGGTCAGCCGCCAATCGATGACTAGCATGGCAATGAGGACAATAATTGGACCAAAAATCCCGGCGGTAAAATCTGGAATCAGGTGAGCCAAGGTCGTTTCGGTCGCATCCACCCGCTCAACGATAATGTTTTTATAACTGCCTGATGACTGACTAAGCACTGTACCTAGAGGCAGCCTAGCTAGCTTGTCTGTCAGGCGGCGTCGCATTTCCGCTAAAATCTTAAAAGTAGCCGTATGCGACAGCATGGTGGAAATACCGTGAAATCCCCAGTAGCCAATCCAGGCCAGACCTGCCCAAGCTGACTGCTGCAGGTAAAAATCCCAGTTTTTATTGCCCGCCAAGAGCTGATTAATCATTCCACCAATAAAGAAATAAGGCAGAAATCCTGAAATCACAGAGGCAAAGGCAAAGATCAAACTGAGCACAAAATATATCTTATGAAGGGAGACAAAGTCCCAGATCCAAGCAAGAGTAGATTTTTTCTTCATAGAATTTCCTTCTTTCTATCAAAAACCTAGTAAACCTCCCCAGTCAAACAAGTCCATGATGGAATGGCAAAATTCCAGCGCCTGCTCTTGGGGCCAGTCTTGAGCCAAAGGCTCAAATACAGCTGTATAATAAGCTGTCATGCACGATCGCAGAAACTCGTGTTTGACCAAATGATTGATCTTCCCCTCTTTGTAAGCCAGCTCCAAATAGCGATAAGTCTCGTCTGCAGCCAAATGAGGCAGACGCATCCTGAAGTCCGCTTGCGAAGAGCCCTGAGATTTAAAGAGCAAAAGCTGCATAATATCCTTATGCTCATAGAGAATCCGCATCAGGGACTGGAGATCTTCCAAGCGATGGGCCCACATGTCAGATAGGTGTCCCTCTTCTAGGAAAGCATAGTCACGTCGCTTCTGCTCTTGGCCATACCGGTCTAAAGCTATCAGAGTAGGCTCAAGCAGGGTAGCAAAGAGACTGTCCTTACCCTCATATCGCTTATAAAGAGCACCAGTCGTCAAGCCAGCAGCGCGACAAATTCTCCGCAGTGAAGCATCCTGATAGCCATAAGCCAAGAACTCGCTCCTCGCACTTTCCAAGATCTTTTCGTTTAACTCATCTGTTTCTTTTTTCATGCTTTCAATTCGATAACACTGTTATCACCTTTCTTCTTTTATTATAAATTCTGACAATTTAACTGTCAAGGAAAAACAAAAGAGACCGAGAAATATTTTCATCGGTCTAGTTCTATTCCTTTTCATCTTGTAAAGACGACAAAAGGAGCTTATTAACAAGCTCCTCTAGAATTTTACTTTTTATTAGGTGCATAAATCATGCCGGTACAGTCGAAATCTTCCTGTCGGCGAAAGCCGAGTTCTCGATAAAAAGCTAGATTTTTATCTGACTGCTCCGTTGCCAGCTGAATTTGGTAAACATCCTTAAATCTTCCCAACGTCTGCTGAAGAAGGCTCCGGCCAATCCCCTGACGCTGGTACTGCGGATATACCAACAAATCCTGAATGAAGACAATGGTAAGCCCATCTCCGACCACTCGGATCAAACCAACCAACCTGTCTTCGTCATAGGCCGCCATCACAAGCAAAGACTGATGGAAGGCTTGCTCTAACTGCTGAGGTCGATTAGTGTAATTGCTCCAACCAACCGAAGCATAGAGATCTAGCACTGCTGCAAAATCCAGCTGAGGATTTGTTTTATAATGAATCATAGTCCTCTCCTTGTTTTTTCTCTGTTTGATTGCCTAAACTATTCTAAAGCTTTATCGAACTTGAGTCAGCACTCCGTCTTGCATCTCATAAACCTTGTCAACCTCGTCCAGCAGGCGGGTATCATGGGTAATCATGACCACGCTCTTATGGAATTTCTGGGTCACCTCTTTGAGCAAATGAACCACGCGCTTGGCCCGCTCCGTATCCAGACTAGCTGTCGGCTCATCAGCCAAGATAATATCTGGGCTATTGTAAAGTGCTCTAGCGATAGCAGCTCTCTGCCGTTCTCCACCGGACAATTCTTTCGGATATTGCTTGAGTGTTCCTTTAAGATCCAGCAACTCAATCAGACTGTCTAGATCCGTCCTTTCCTTTTTAGATAAGCGGTCAATCAGCTGAAACTGGTCTTCGATTTTCAGAAAAGGTATGAGATTGGAGGCCTGCAAAATGAAGCCGAAATCATTGAAGCGTAGAGCAGCTCGTTCCTTTTCCTTGAGCTGGGAAGTATCTTTCCCATGTAGGAGAATCTGTCCTTTTGAGGGAGTTTGCAAATGACCAAGCAAGGTCAGAAAGGTTGTTTTCCCCGATCCTGACGGCCCAATAATAGCTACAAACTGCCCCGCTTCCAGTTGGAAATCAGTTGGTTTCAGAGCTTGAACCATCGTATGTCCCTGACCATATTCTTTTGTAACCCCTTTTAGTTCTATGATTGACATTTACTCACCTCCGATCGCTGTGATAGGGTCAATTTTCAGAACCCG
>CAUVQK010000093.1:0-5659 GCA_963553705.1 uncultured Streptococcus sp. | reverse complement strand
GCACAGCCCTTATTGCCTCTATGCTTATCACCTCTTGATTATGGAGGAGATGCAGAAGCGGGGCTATCAGCCAGACAGCCTTTGGCTGGATAAAGACTATCGTGGCAAGACCTGCCTACCTTACCAGCAGTTGCCGGCTGAGGAGATCGAACATCCCATTTATCCTGAGCATGACGCTGCCTATCTGCAAGAATGCTTGGAAAATCTGAAAGAGAAAGGAATAGAAATTTTCTGATTTCCAAGTACCAAGACTATAGCACAAAAAAGGAAGAGACATTGCTCTTCTTTTTTGACTTTTACGAATTCAAAATAAACTTCTCGATAGCTGTAGCAACCCCATTTTCCTCGCAGCTATCTGTGACGGCATCGGCTAGTCTTTTGACATGGTCTGAAGCATTTCCCATGGCAACACCGAGACCTGCATAGTCCAGCATTTCGATGTCGTTATTGGCATCACCGATTGCCATGATTTCCTGAGGATTGACGTCCAATTGTTTAGCCAGTCGCTCTAGGGCAAAGGCTTTGGTCACACCAGACGGCATGGCCTCGTAAATGACTGGCTGAGAGCGAACACCACTGAAACGCTGGCAGATTTCTTGGCCAAAGTCAGCTTCAAAAGCATCTACTTGCTCTTGGCTGCCTAAAAACATAGCTTGAAACATTCTGTGTTGACCGCTACAAGCCTCTTCCAGACTAATCTCGGTTGGAGTGGTGAATACTAAGCTAGCATCATTCACGACATAGGAACTGGCTTTTTCTCCAACGACGAAATAATGCTCCTCATCAAAGAGAGTCAGCTGGACAGAGCTATTTTCAGACAGGCTGTAGAGATAGCGAATATCCTGACCGCTAAGCTCTTGCCAGTCCACCAAACTCCAGTCGCTGGTCTGATGTGTAGCGCAGCCATTGTCCACGATGACATATTCGTTTTCTTGTGCAAGGCCCAGCTTGTCATAATAAGGCTTGACGCCGACCAAGGGACGACCTGTGCAAAGAACCAATTTGACTCCTTTTTCAACCGCTCGGTGCAGAGCATCAATGTGAGCCTGGGGAATTTCTTTTTTGCTGTTGAGCAAGGTGCCGTCCATATCAAGTGCAAGAATTTTAATCATAAAGTGTCTCCAAAATTATTCTCTGACTAGTATAGCATAATTTATAGAGAAAGTCCGAGTCTATAGGAAAAATCACTGGTCTTGTGTTATAATAAATAGAATACCCTAAAAGGATGAGAAAAATGAATTTAGAAGATTTGAAAAAACGTCAGGAGAAGATTCGCAATTTCTCCATCATTGCCCACATCGATCACGGGAAATCAACCTTAGCCGACCGGATTTTAGAGGCGACGGAGACGGTTTCCAGCCGGGAAATGCAGGCCCAACTCTTGGACAGCATGGACTTGGAGCGGGAGCGCGGTATCACCATTAAGCTCAATGCTATCGAACTCAATTATACCGCTAAGGACGGTGAAACCTATATCTTCCACTTGATTGACACGCCGGGACACGTGGACTTTACCTATGAAGTATCGCGGTCGCTAGCAGCCTGTGAAGGGGCTATTTTGGTAGTGGATGCGGCTCAGGGGATTGAAGCTCAGACCTTGGCTAATGTTTATCTAGCGCTGGATAATGACTTGGAAATCCTGCCAGTTATTAATAAAATTGACCTGCCAGCTGCGGATCCAGAGCGGGTGCGGGCAGAAATTGAAGATGTGATTGGGTTGGATGCTAGCGAAGCCGTATTGGCTTCTGCCAAAGCTGGCATCGGAATTGAGGAAATTTTAGAGCAGATTGTGGAAAAAGTTCCAGCACCGACTGGAAGTGTAGAAGCACCGCTCAAGGCCCTGATTTTTGACTCTGTTTATGACGCTTACCGTGGCGTAATCCTGCAAGTGCGGGTGATGGATGGTGTGGTCAAGCCAGGTGATACCATTCAGCTTATGAGCAATGGTAAGACCTTTGATGTAACAGAGGTTGGCATCTTTACTCCCAAGGCTGTTGGACGTGATTTCCTAGCAACAGGGGATGTTGGTTATATCGCAGCCTCTATCAAGACGGTACAGGATACCCGAGTCGGAGACACAGTAACCTTGGCGGACAATCCAGCTGGGGAGCCATTAGCCGGCTATAAGCAGATGAATCCTATGGTTTTCGCTGGTCTCTATCCTATCGAGTCCAATAAATACAATGACCTGCGTGAGGCGCTTGAAAAGCTCCAGCTAAACGACGCCAGTCTGCAGTTTGAACCAGAAACATCACAGGCATTAGGATTTGGTTTCCGTTGTGGTTTCCTGGGTTTGCTGCACATGGATGTCATTCAGGAGCGCTTGGAGCGTGAGTTCAATATTGATTTGATTATGACGGCGCCATCTGTTATCTATAAGGTCAATATGACGGATGGTGCCTCTCTGGATGTGTCCAATCCGAGCGAGTTTCCGGATCCGACTAAGATTGATTCCATTGAAGAGCCTTATGTCAAGGCGCAGATTATGGTGCCTCAGGAATTTGTCGGAGCGGTGATGGAGTTGGCTCAGCGCAAGCGTGGTGACTTTGTGACCATGGACTATATCGATGATAATCGGGTCAATGTCATCTATCAAATCCCACTTGCTGAAATCGTCTTTGACTTCTTTGACAAGCTCAAGTCCTCTACTCGTGGCTATGCTAGCTTTGACTATGAAATTTCTGAGTATCGCTCGTCCAAGCTGGTGAAGATGGATATTCTCCTCAATGGCGACAAGGTTGATGCTCTCAGCTTTATCGTTCACAAGGAATTTGCGTATGAGCGTGGTAAGCTGATTGTAGACAAGCTCAAGAAAATCATTCCTCGTCAGCAGTTTGAAGTACCCATTCAAGCCGCTATCGGACAGAAAATCGTGGCTCGGACAGACATCAAAGCTCTGCGCAAGAATGTCTTGGCCAAGTGTTATGGTGGTGACGTTTCTCGGAAGCGCAAACTCCTTGAAAAACAAAAAGCTGGTAAAAAACGGATGAAAGCTATCGGCTCTGTCGAAGTCCCACAAGAAGCCTTCCTCAGTGTTTTGAGCATGGATGAGGAATAAAGTCCGATGAACTTTATTCGCCTGAGCCCTGAATTATAAAAGCGAAGAAAATTTCAGTTGATGTTATTCACCCGAGCTTGGAAATAGGAGAGTGAGGCAAATCTTGGATAAAACGATTATCTTGATAATAGCCATAAGTTTCTTTATTGGTCTTACAAATTTGGTTTTATACCTATTCTATCGACGGGAGAAGAATATTCAGAAAAAATGTACTTCTAAAATTGAAGGTCTTGTGGTTGATTATGACAACCGTAATGAAATGTCTATCCCTTTGCCTATTGTAGAATATCTCGTGAATGGGACAACATACAGAAAAAAATTTGAATATGCTTATTATGTAGAAACTCCTAGGAAGAAAGAGCAAAAAGATGTCTTTGACAGGAAATATATCCTTAGTGCTGGAAATAATTTACAGTTAAGAGAAATATTCCCAAAAGGCTCAGTCATGACGGTTTATTATAATCCTGAGAAGCCTGAAAAAGCCTTTGTAGAACGTTATGCTAGCCATGATAGAATCTTTAAGTTGCTAATAATAATCTTTTCTATTATTGGTTTTGTTCTTATCGCAATAGTTCTAGTAATTTCCTGTTTGAGTTGATACTTATTTGAAGCTAGTTTGCTCATTATTCTGCATTTTCAGCTATGAAATCCGCTAGTCTCAAAAATGTCTTTTAACTTTCCTGATAGTCTTGGTAGCTTTATCTCTTGTTACTTATAGTCTAATGAAAATTATAGCAATCATAAATCGTCAATTTTTAATGATCCTTCACAAAAAGATAGTAATAAATCAGAGAAAATGTTCGACTAATACCAAATCCAAGTAAAAAGACTTACAAAAATTTGTAGGTCTTTTATCAAAATCCGAACGTTAGGAAATCTTTTTTGGATTTTACTTGACATTTTCTGAAATAGGGATATGATAAAATGTGAATATTACATAAGAGAAATCTTGTGTGTGTTCAAAAATAATAGAGCGTTGCATCCGTAAGTCAATTTGACACGGCTCTTAAAAAACAAAAGGAGAAAGAATGAATATTTATATCCAAAAGAAAATCGCAAACATGAAGCTGACGCTTTCTGAAATGTCTGGTGGCTATAAACGCATGGTGACTAGTATGAAGAAGCTCGGCTTTTCTGGTACCTTGAAGCATATCTGGGACGATTTGTTTGCTCATCGCAGCTTAGGTCAATGGGTTTATCTCTTGATTCTAGGGAGTTTTCCGCTCTGGCTGGAGCTGATATATGAACATCGTATCGTGGATTGGACAGGGATGATTTGCAGTCTGACTGGGATTATCTGTGTAATTTTTGTTTCTGAAGGACGGGCTAGCAATTACCTCTTTGGTTTGATTAATTCTGTGATTTACTTGATTTTGGCTTTGCAGAAAGGCTTCTATGGCGAGGTCCTGACGACTCTTTACTTTACCATCATGCAGCCAATTGGCCTCTTGGTGTGGATTTACCAAGGTCAGTTCAAAAAAGAAAAGCAAGAGTTTGTTGCTCGTAAGTTAGATGCTAAAGGATGGACAAAGTATCTATCGCTCAGTGTGCTTTGGTGGTTGGTCTTTGGCTTGATTTATCAGTCTGTTGGTGCCAATCGTCCTTATCGTGATTCAATCACGGATGCGACAAATGGAGTAGGGCAAATCTTGATGACGGCTGTTTATCGTGAACAGTGGATTTTCTGGGCAGCGACCAATATTTTTTCTATCTACCTCTGGTGGGGTGAAAGTCTTCAAATTCAAGGGAAATACTTGATCTATTTAATCAACAGTTTGGTCGGATGGTACCAGTGGAATAAGGCTGCTAAAAAAGCATAGTCCTATAAACAGAACATTAATCGGACGTGACAATGTATCTCTTTCCTTTCGTACTAAAAATATGGTAAACTAGTATTGGTAAAATTTATTAGATTTAGGAAGGAATGACCATGAAAAAGAAGTACTTTCTGCTCTCCCTGATAATCTTAGCCGGCCTCTCCCTGTCCTCTTGTAGTCTTATTAAGAGCTATAGCAGTCGGAAAGCATCTAATTCTTCCAGTCGAGTTTCCCTGAGAGATGACAGCGATACAAGTAGTAGCAGTCGTAAAGAAAAAGATTCGTCAAAGACTACTGGTACGCAGCGGGTTGGCTCTGATGATTATGGCTATATTAGTATTCCTGATAATTGGATTAAGTTTACAGACGTAGATGGTGGCGACAGTGTCCAGTATACGGATGGAAGTGGCTATAACATTGTCACGATGAATGCTTATACAAAAGAAAAAGCCAACATTGGAGAAGGTGAAGAATTTAATGCTGAAACCATTGCCCAACGGATTGCTTACCACTGGAAGGATAATAAGGAAGTCGATGACTTTTGGGGTGCAAAGAGTACCGTAGCTGGAAATGAAGCCTTTCAGATTAATGTTATTTTAAAATCCACTCAAAACCTAACGGTTTGGGTCTTCAAACAAGGCGATAAGGTCTATATGATGTCCTTTGAAGGCGATGAAGATACTCTGTATGAGTTTATCCCCTATATCGAAGAAACTTGGAGCGTCAGCAAGGACGGTGGAAAAAGCATTTAGCGACGGTATTTGATGATAACTCTCTAAGTTTA
>CAUVQK010000092.1:0-5669 GCA_963553705.1 uncultured Streptococcus sp. | reverse complement strand
TGCTTCTATAGATATTTTGACGTTTTTCATAGATAAAAGATAGAATAGATTGAAATAAAAGTGCTTACATAGTATAATGGGCTTATTATAAAAGATTTTATCTAAGGAAAGGTGTCTTTATGAGAAAGAAAAGACTAGTTACATTACTCTTACCAAGTTTGTTACTTGCACCTTTGGTATTGGCGCAAGCTGTTCAAGCGGATGAGGCGACTCAAGCTAGTAGCGAGCGCACGGACAATCTCAAGACAGAAACAGTTGCAAAGGCTTCTGAAACTGGCTCTCAGGATCAAGAGTCAACGGCAGTAGAAACTGCAAGTCAGACTTCTTCAGAAGATTCGGTCTCGGAAAAGCAAGAAAAGGCACAGCTTGTGCCTGATGAAGCAGCACCTAGCCTTAGCCAAGCGCAGGAGCAGGAGCTTCTGGCTTTGGCTAAAGATGTCAGCTCAGCACCTTCCGCTGGCTCAACTGCTATAAAAGGCCAAGATTTGTCTGCCTATACTAGCGGCCTTTCAAACCCTTCCCTCGCCGATAAGGAAATAACCCTGCAAGAGGCTGTGGATGAGCTCCTCAAGTGGGCAGCAGTAAGTGATTCTCAGTTGGGTAGCAGTGCCGAGGACAGAGCAAATCTAGCAAAGAGTCTGGGGATGATTGAAAAAGAGGCTGATTTGACAGCCAGTGTCCAGGGAGCCAATCTGCAGTCTATGTATTCGGTTGCCAAGCGACTGCATGATGCTTATCGCTCTGAAAAGAAAGAGCCTCTCTTTTTGAATGGACGTTCACAGCCAATTTTTCCATATAGTAGTGGTGAAGACAGATATGAGGAGTATACTTATGAAGGCAGTGAGATTGTTCGTTTCCCAGTCTATGTAGAGACTGACTACGATACGGATGGTGACGGTAAGCGAGATTTAGTCAAGGCTATTGTGCAGCTTCCTAAAGCAGCTGCCAAGGGTGATTATAAGGCTGCGACAATCTTGGAAGCTCGTCCCTATGTCGCTGGAACTTTAGACGAAGACCATGTGACGCTAGAAAGTCTCAATCTACCGACAAACGGTTCTTATGACATGAAGAGCCTCCGCAATCAGCCAGCTAAGCGCCAGCCAGTTTCTAGCATGAGCAGTATTGATGCGGCAAAAAGAGCAATGTCATCGGATTGGTATTATTACAGTCCATATGAGGGGATTTATGACTATGAAAACTTGAACTGGTATGATTATTTCCTCGTCCGAGGTTATGCCTTTGTTTCTAGCGCTGGTCTAGGAACCAAAGGTTCTGAAGGTTTTAATACAACTGGCTCTGATTTAGAAATTGAAGCATTTAAAAATATTGTCGAATGGATCAATGGTAAACGAACGGCCTACACAGATAGGACTAATAATATCGAAATCAAGGCCGACTGGGCTAATGGTAAGGTCGGTATGACTGGTCTGTCTTGGGCTGGTACGACAACTTTCGGTGTGGCAACGACTGGCGTTGAAGGCTTGAAAACCATCGTTCCAGCAGCTGGAATTGCCAGCTGGTATGATTATTTCAATAGTCAGGGGACAGCTTATACTAATCCGCCCTATAGTGATTTATCTTGGCTTTCTCTCTATGTCGCTACACGCTTGCTAGATCAAAAAGATTGGGCTGTTATTAGTAACAAGTATGCTGACTACATTAATCAGTTAAATAAGGACCAGAATGCCCACGGCCGTAACTATAGTCCGGTATGGCAGGAGCGGGATTATACACTTCATCCAGAGAAGATAAAGACCAGTGCCCTGCTAGTTCATGGTTTGAATGATGACAATGTCAAAACCAAGCACTTTGAGCTCATGTATGATGCGCTAAAAAAAGCCGGTCAAGATGTGAAACTTTATCTTCACCAAGGAAATCATATCAATCCAGCTGCCGTATCTAGAGGCTTTGGTATTACAGCTAACAAGCAAGATTTTTATGACTTACTCAATACCTGGTTCTCTCATTACCTCTATGATGTAGAAAATGATGTTAGCAAACTTCCTGCTGTTTTGGCCCAAAATAACTATGATCCAAATAAATGGACCAGTTATGATGATTGGAAAAGCAGTAATCGCTTGATTCTGACAGCTCAGTCTAAGCGCTTAGAAGAAACGATTTCCAGTGACTACGCAGGAGCGAGAATTGATACCAGCAAGCGTGATGAAGCAGTTAGCAAAGCTTCTTCTAAAGCTAATTTGACCTTTATGACAGATGTCAAAGAGGATATGACCATTAAAGGACATATCCCAGTCCATTTCAAGGCGGCTCTGGCAAAGGGTGGCGGCAGTAATCTGCAGGTTAATGCTCTTCTAGTAGATGTATCAGACCAAGAGTTTGATGTGGTTGGAAATGGTGCTGCTAGCGATGACAGCCAGACAGGTGGCTTCTGGATGGGCAGCAATCTCAGCAATATGGATATCAAAAATTTTGCGACTGTCAAAACCAAATACAAAGTCATTGCCAAAGGTTGGGTCAATCTGGCTAATCCAGAATCGGGCTATGCACCGTCTAGCTCGCAAAATAGTATTGTTCCTCAAATTGGTCAATTCCATGACTATACAGTCTATTTGCAGCCTAATCTCTATACGGTGAAAAAAGGTCATAAGCTGGCTCTGGTTTTCAACACGTACGACCCAAGCGACCTCACGATTGATCGTCAATATGAAGTAACTTTCAAGACGGACTCCATTAGTGCCCTAATACCTATTTTGGAAGCTAGTCGCCTGCAAAAGGCAAACTATATACCGAATGCTCTTGATACAGCTTATGCAGCTCTACCAGAGATTATTGGTGCAAAATTAGTCGCACCAGTAATTTTAGAAGTTCCTGAGTATATCTTAGATAGCGAGGAAGGCGGAGAAGTTCCGTCAGTTCAGTTGGCGGTTCACTATGCAGAACATTATGATCAGGCAGTAGGAAAAGTTCAGAAGATAAGCAAGCAGCAAGCTCCAGCTGCCTTACCTGAAACTGGCAGCAATTCAGATAAGGGAATCCTACATCTTGGCCTGACTCTGCTGGTCAGCACACTAGGCTTATCTAGTTTAGCAAAGAAATACTCACAACGTTAGTGGTTCTGTTCAAAAAGCAGCTAGAACTTCATCTAACTATGAAGTTCTAGCTGCTTTTAGCTTTATCTTGTATCCGACCTTAGGCAGAGACGAGACAAAAAGCCGCAAAAAGAGTATACTAATCTGTATAGAAATCGGTAAAGGAGCTCTCTTATGATTGAATTTAAAGATGTCACTAAAGTTTATGAAGGAACGGTAGCTCTCAATCAGCTGAATCTGACCTTGCAGAGCGGAGAAATCGTCGGTCTGATTGGTCACAATGGCGCCGGGAAATCTACTACCATTAAGTCATTGGTCAGCGTTATCAATCCTAGCAGTGGACAGATTTTTGTGGATGGGAAAGAATTATCCGCTAATCGCTTGGAAATCAAGAAAAAAATCGGCTATGTAGCCGATTCGCCAGATCTATTTTTGCGCCTAACTGCCAATGAGTTCTGGGAACTGGTAGCGACTTCTTACGATATGACAAATGCTGAAGTAGAAGAGCGATTGGGAAATCTGCTCCATCTTTTCGACTTTGGCTCTCATCGGTATGAGGTTATTGATTCATTCTCTCATGGGATGAGGCAAAAAGTCTTCGTCATAGCGGCACTTTTGTCTGACCCGGATATTTGGGTGCTGGATGAGCCGCTGACGGGTCTTGATCCGCAGGCAGCTTTTGACCTCAAGCAGATGATGCGCCAGCATGCAGATAAAGGAAATACAGTTCTCTTTTCAACCCACGTCTTGGAAGTTGCAGAACAGCTCTGTGATAAGGTGGCTATTCTCAAAAAAGGGAAATTGATTTTCTATGGAACCATTGAAGAACTAAAAGGCCAACATCCAGAACAGTCTCTTGAAACCATCTATCTTGGTCTAGCAGGCCGCAGAGAAGAGGTGAGTCCTGATGCGCATTAAAGCTATAAAAAAACTCGTTGATATCAACATCCTCTATGCCATTCAGCCATCTCAGCTGCAGCAGTACCGTAAGATGCAAGCTAAGAATCCTGAGCGCAAGGTCAATGTATCGCTGAAGGCCATCCGCATGTATCTGATTTTAGGACTGGTCTATCTCTTTCTTTTCGGCTTGATGGGCTCCCTGAACCAACTGGTTGGCAATCCGGGGCTCTTTGCCAATTTGGTTTCCGCTTTTGCTCTCTTTTCTATGTCTCAGGGCTTTCTGGTTTTTTACAATGTCTTTTATGAAAGCAAGGACTTGCAATCTTACCGTCCCTATGCTTTTAGCGAAGCAGAAATCATCGTCGGCAAAAGCATTTCGGTTATTCTGACCTTGCTGATTGCCATTCTGCCTATGTTCAGTTATTTCTTGGTTCTGGCTTTTCAAGGTGGCAATCCTTTCTTGGGCCTGCCCTTGGCTCTGCTTGCTATTCTGATTTTAAGTTCGGTCATCACCTTTCTGATTTTGATTGCCGTCCACTTTATTACCAAGACAGCATTTTTCAGAAAGTACAAGACCATCCTGTCCAATGTCATTTTGGCTCTTGTTTCCGTCGGATCCTTTTTCCTCTATTTTATGATTAATCAAATGAACAGCAGAAGCGTCATAAATCGTACAGAGGTTAAAGCTTTCTTCCCTCCAGTTCAGGCTTTTTATGATTTTATTCTTCATCCTTTTCATACAGCTTCCTTGCTGGGATTTTTGGGCTGGGTGGCAGTTGCAGCTCTTCTATTTTTCATCGTAAAGACCAAGGTAATTCCAGAATTTTATGAGGCCGCTCTCATGACGGGCTCTTCAGTAGGAAAGCGGGAGCGCGTGCATGACATCAATATTGCGGAAGCAAAAAATCTTAAAAAGTTTGTCTGGCGTTACAATATTCGGCTCTTGAGTGAGGGCTCTGTCATTATGCAGGCCATCTTTATGTCGGCCTTTCTCCCTTACATTGTCATTTTCAGTATGGGAATGGGTATGATACAAGGCGGCCTGTCTTTGACTTCTTATCTGGGACCGCGCTTTCTCTTGCCAATGATGGCCCTGGCTGTTTTGATTGCAACACTAAACTCAGGCGGTAGCAACCTTACTGCTATTGGGATTTCTCTGGAAAGGGAAAATTTTGATTATCTCAAGGTTCTCCCCTTTGATTTGAAGCAATATATTCGTCTGAAGTTTTGGCAGCTCTTTGCCGTCCAGTCTATCCTGCCTCTGACCTTGCTTTTGATAACTAGCCTTGTTTCCGGTATGCATCCAGTGACTTTCTTGGGCATGGTGATTATTTGGGCCTTGATTAGTCTAATGTGGAGTTCTTGGGGTTACTACCGAGACTATAAGCATCTGGTGACTAATTGGTCCAATGTTACAGAATTGATGAGCCGAGATAACAATATGGTGAAAACTCTCCTAGCTATCGCTCTTATTTTAGGAATGTTGATTGTCATTACTCTTCTCTTCTTTATATCCAATGTTCTTGCGCCTCTGGTAATTTATGTGATAGTCGCTCTAGTTTTAGCAGGCTTAGCTGTGTTGTCTTACATAGTCCACAAACACTACATGAAAAAGCTGAATGAAGATTTAGCAGTATTTTATTAAACAAGCATCAGGAAGTCGAAAGACTTTCTGATTTTTTGACTGTAAAAATAACAGCTCTGTACAATTGCAGAACT
>CAUVQK010000091.1:0-5735 GCA_963553705.1 uncultured Streptococcus sp. | reverse complement strand
CGTATCGTCTACGACATTACAAGTAAACCACCTGCAACTGTAGAGTGGGAATAACAAGTAAATCATATTTTAATAATCCTCCACCGGAAGACTTTTGATGGAGGATTTAACGTATAAAAAACAAACAAGGCTTGGACATTTTAGTCCTAGCCTTGTTTGATATAGTCTTGAAATTAACCGCCGAACAATCCTTTAAAGAAGTTGACAATGGCATTCCAGATATTAGAAAAGAAATTACCGCCTTCTTGAAGGAGTCCGTTTGCATCAAAGTTGAGGTTAATATTGTTAAAGGTATCCCCTGCTTTTGAAACGATGCTGTCTTTCAAGTCACTAAGTGTCTTTGTAAAGTCAGAATCTGTAATGACTCCACTGTTTGAAAGATTGATAGCGAAATTCACGATGAGGTTAATTTGGTCACTGGTCACTGACTGAGTCAGACCGTAGTTTTTCAAGGTTTCTTCAACAATCTTACGGACATCATCTGCTGTCAGATTGCTGTTGTTCTTCTTAGCATTGGCGACAGCCGCTTTGATATCAGCCAAGGCTACATTGAGCTTGTCTGCGTCATAGCCTTCCTTACCTGTGTTTTCAGCATTGATACCAGAAAGGGCGGCCAGTTCTTCCTGCGCTAGGTTTTTGTTCTCTTGTGGAATGGTCGCACCGTTATCTTCCAGAGAATAGTAAATCCCTGCCAAGGCGCTCTCACCTGTTACCGGAATTGGTGCCGCAACGGTAATCTGCGCGTGCTGAACACCTAGAGTAACAGCTGCATTCCGATACATATCTTCTGTAACCTTAGTGATGTTTTGCGGAGTGACAATTTTGACCTCTAATGGCTTGTTGCCGCCTAACTTCTGGATTTTTACAGAAGAATAAAGCTGCAGACTAGGGTCGTTGGCAACATCCATGATTTTAGAGTAGACTTCCGGTGTCATGGTCTTAAGTGGCTTGCTGTCGCTGGATGAATTGTAGCCAAGCATCTGCAAGGTCTGCTGTTTTTGGCTCTCATCTAAGGAGTAACCCAGGACATACTCAGGCTGCACGTAAGTCTCATCAATGACTTTCTGAACATTTGAATCGGCAGCTGCGGTCGATACAGTAAACAGAGTAGCCAGCAAGGCTCCTGCTGTCATTAAAGTTTTTTTGAATTTCATATTTTTCCTCTTTTCCTCCCGTCATAGTTTCCCAAATTCTATAGCTTTTTTTATAGAGCAAACTTCTTTCTGAGTGACTCGAATTTCTGTTTCTTGAGCTTGTGATTTTCGCTCCTTTTGATGTTCAGAGTGCTTCAGGTAAGTTGCTGCAATGATGGAGTTATTATTATCTCATCCATTAAGGGCTTGAGATAATAGATACATTTTACAACATTTCTCAAAGAAGTTCAAAGAAAAAACAGTCACTGGATTTGCTTGCCAGTAACTGTTTTTTTCTACTTTTTCCAAAGGAAGTCAATCAGTAATTCGTCTACTTCTGGATTCTCATGCAATTGGCTGTGCTGAGCCAACTGACCAGTGATTTTCTTTTCCTGGTAAGATTTGGCATTCTCAACTAGGAGATATTTGAGGCTGCGAGAAGAGGTATTGAGTACGGAGCCATCGGATTCGTTTTTAAAATCACCGTAAATGTTCAGAACATCTACTTGTTCTTGCGGGTAAACTTCTCGTAATCCCAGTAGTTTTTGATAGGTCTGGCTCATAGCACTAGGCTGGCCAGTTTGGTCGTCTAGGATTCTCAAATCTTCAGGCAAGTCCCTTCCTTCCAGACCATTAACATGGTTGGCAATATTGACCTGCTTTTGCAGCTCGGGCAGCTTTTCATCCTGACCGTTCTCCAGCATATAAAAGAGGATGGACATATTTCCCATCGAATGGCCTACCAGATTCATCTTATCAAAGCCATAAGTTTCTTCTAGCTTGCGAATCACAGCTGCTGCATACCTACCATCTTGAGCGTAGTCGGCATTGCGGTTATCTTCATAGTTTACCTTGATAATAGGATTGATAGCACCTTTCGGTATCTCTCCTAATAAGCTCACTTGCCCACTTTTACTGACATTTGCTGTGATAATTGTCTGAGTGACTCCAGCTTTTTGGGCTGCCTCCGCCATATGATTCTCAGCGTTAGAGCTGGATCCAAAACCGTGGAAAAACAAGGTCGGCGTTGTTGACTGCACATATTGTTTTGTATTGAGGCTAGTGGCTTCTTTATGGTTGTAAAAAGCTGTTAGACCGGCAATTGTCACTAAAACCAGAATCAGGAGCTTAAAAGCAAGTTTCTTGTTCATTTTTCATTCCTTTTAATGATAGATGTACAAAATTATATCATGTATCCATCGTGGTTACAAATATCTGGATTATTACTTTACCATCAAAAAGAAAGAAGCTTAAAAACTTCTTTCTAAAACCATTTTAAAAGACGCATGATGTGCATGTTCATCTTGACCTGACGGGAATAATAATAATTACCGCCGTTGATATAGAGCTCTGGGCCGTGGAAAATAGAAATCAGGTTATAGTAGCCGTAGGTCTTGCCAGTTACATTCCCTAAGCTTGGCGCCACCACATCTTTTGAATATTTCTTAGCCAGCTCCAGCGTATTTTCGCCACCGTTTTTAGCGACGTAGTCGATATAGGCCTGACCGAAATTATAGGCTTGTACTGCTGTCCAAACATCTACCTTTTTCTCGCTGGCTAACTCTAGGTTATCAGACAGGGTCTGGACGCCCTGGCGAATACTTTCTTTGTTGTCCGTGATGGCATTGGTCTGACCAGTCGCGCTTTCACTGGACTGCATGACATCAGTGTCTTTTCCCTTGGTCTCTGTATAAATCATGGCCAGTACCAATTCTTCATTGGCCGCTGTATCCTGCTCGTCCAGCACTTCTCTGACTAAGCTCTGATACTTCATGACCTGCTTGACATCATGATGAACCTGATAAATCTTGTAGCCGGCAAAGAGCACGAAAAGGACTAAAATCAGTCTTCTTAGAAATTTAAACATTATTTATTTTGGATATCCTCGATGTTTTTAATCAAAATAGAATAGGTCCCGTTGTCGTTCTGGATAAATTCTACAGACTCTGCGTCCTGATAGACATTATTAGGAACGATGAGCTCAATTCCATTTGAAAGGGAGAGTTTCTGATTTTCGAACTTCTTCTTCTGGCGGCTGCTGTCAATCTCATCAAACTTGACTGGCTCAGGAATAGCCTCCTTGACTTGGTCAATAAAGGTAAGTCGGGCAGTCAGATTGCTGTCAAAAAGATCATCGGCCAACTTCTCAGGCGACAGTTCGTCATTTTCTTCCAAATTTTTGAAAATACTGGATTTGACCTTGGACTGGAACTGAAAATCGTCTTTGTTAAAACTTTCGGCAACTTTTTGAGCAGTCTTCTCAAGTGCTTTGATTGATTTCTTAGCTGAGATTGTCGGATTGACCTGCAAGAGATTGTCTGACATATAATTGAGAAAGGCACCGTTATACTTGATGCGCTTTTCAATCAGATGGTACTTGCGAGATTTGAGATTGATGACCAAAGCCTCGTCCGCACCCGTACCAAAGCCAGGCAGATTGTTCTGCGTCAGCTTGATAGGATTGTCCACCTCGCCACCTAAGTGGGTCAGAGTTTCCCGCAGAGCAATCCGCAGAAAAGCAAAGTGCTCCACACCCTCTTTGTCAAACTGGACAAAAATCAGGTCATTGGTTTTCTGGTTTTCACTGACTGAAAACTCCTCCTGCCAGAGCTTGGCCACTGTCACTGATGTTTCCAGTAGGTCGTCTGAAAGCTGGGCTAAAAAGACATTTTCGGGATCGAAAACACCTGTTTTAGCATCATCAGAGTAGACCCGCTCAATCTTCTTGCGCAGGTACTCTTCAATCTTGGGAGTAATGTTGAGAAACTTATCCGCCAGCAGCAGTTCGGTATCAGCTGGGCTGAATTGATGAATAATCGCTTTTTTTACGTAAATATCCATCTTAGTTCAAGCCCTCATAGAGTGGAAAAGCGTCCGTCAATTCACGAACTTCTGCCCGCACCTGATTTAGCACCGCTTCGTTTTCAGCGTTTTCCAGAGCCTTGATAATAAGCTCGGCTACCTTGATACTTTCTGTTACACCAAAGCCTCGAGCTGCAATAGCTGCTGTACCGATACGAATCCCGCTAGTCTTAAATGGTGACAAAGTCTCGTAAGGGATGGAGTTTTTATTAAGGGTAATATTAACTTCATCCAAGAGATTTTGAGCGACTTTCCCATTTTCTACAACCTTAGTGACATCAACTAAGAAAAGGTGATTTTCAGTGCCGTCAGAAATCACACGGAACTTGTCATGCTGACGGAAGACTTGGGCCATGGCTTGGGCATTGTCCAAAATCTGCTGAGCATAAACCTTGAAAGCTGGATCAAGGACTTCTTTAAATGCAACTGCTTTGGCTGCAATAACGTGTTCCAATGGTCCACCTTGAATGCCTGGGAAGATAGCTGAGTTGATCTTCTTAGCTAATTCTTCATCATTTGTCAAAATCAATCCACCTCGAGGTCCGCGCAAGGTCTTGTGGGTCGTCGTGGTTGTGATATCCGCATAAGGCACAGGGCTAGGATGGAGACCTGCAGCAACCAAGCCAGCGATATGAGCCATATCTACCATAAGCTTGGCACCTACAGCATCGGCTATTTCGCGGAATTTTGAAAAATCAATGATATGAGAGTAGGCTGAAGCCCCCGCCACAATCAGCTTAGGCTGTACTTCTTTGGCTTGCTGGAGGATAGCATCAAAGTCCAGCAATTCTGTTTCTGGATCAACGCTATAAGATACAAAATTGTAGGTTTGCCCAGAGAAGCTGACTGATGCACCGTGTGTCAAGTGACCACCTGCAGACAAATCCATACCCATAACTGTATCACCTGGCTCAATCAAAGCCATATAAGCTGCACAATTAGCCTGGCTGCCTGAGTGAGGCTGAACATTAGCAAACTTGGCACCAAAGATTTCCTTGGCGCGTTCAATTGCCAGACCCTCAATCACATCCACTACATCTGTCCCACCATAGTAACGGCGACCTGGGTAACCTTCAGCATACTTATTGGTCAAAATAGAACCTTGAGCAGCCATGACAGCTTTAGAAACGACATTTTCTGAAGCAATCAGCTCAATATTATGCTGCTGACGTTCTTCTTCTTTAGCAACTGCTTCCCAAATCTCTGGGTCAAATGCTTTGTAGTCTTCTTGGTCAAAAATCATAAGGTGTCTCCTTTTTAATTCTTATTATCATTTCCAATAGAAATTGTTGTACCGATAGCTGTAGCTAATGCAAAAATAGCAAAAGCTGCGATGAGCTGAAATGACTTGTTTGACTTACCCAACCAGATTTTATTCTCAGTATCTTTTGCAGCTATTTTATCAGAAAGCATACACATTTTATCAATCAGGTACTGCTTTTCTTCAAAAGAATGATTGTCTTTATCTAATTCTTTTTTTAGTGAATCAATAATTGATTTGCAAATCTCAATGTAATTGTTTTGACTATTGTCGTTAGATAAGATAGTTTTATCAATCACCTCTTTATAATTTTGAACAATTTCTTTCATGTTTTCTGAAAAATTAGGAAACTGTTCAATTGCTTGTTTAGCTACTTCAGGATCAATATTGTTTAGGATTGATGCAAAAGACAGTAGCTTGTCTTTTGTAACATGTCGAAAACTAGGAACATTAAGATAATTTAGCAACTTTTTTTCACT
>CAUVQK010000090.1:0-5769 GCA_963553705.1 uncultured Streptococcus sp. | reverse complement strand
ATTTGCTCATTAAAGATTTAGCCAAGAGCCACAATAATTAATAATGTCGATACAATATTGATTTTAATATTTCTTTTGCTTTTTTGTTTTCTTTTTCGACTTCTTTTTCCTTGTACCATATAGAGGTCCTCTTTTACGATTCGTTTTCTTCCTCTGCTACATCTTCTTTATCGTCTGCTTCGACGCTTGTAAAGGTGACAATCTGTGCATTTTGGTCCAGACGCATGACCTTAACTCCCATGGTCGAGCGGCCGGTCTGAGAAATATTAGCCACACTGATCCGAATGATGACGCCAGTATTAGTGATAATCATCAAATCTTCCTCGCCAGTAACAGTCATCAGACCAGCAAGAGGTCCGTTCTTATCAGTGATATTGGCTGTTTTAATCCCTTTACCACCACGGCCCTTGGTTGGATACTCACTAGCAAGAGTTCGCTTACCATAGCCTTTTTCGGTAATAACAAGCACTTCGTCTCCTTCAGCAATCACACCAGCTCCAACGACCTGGTCACCATCTCGAAGATTGACTCCGCGAACACCAGTCGCTATACGGCTCATGCTCCGGACAGCTGTCTCATTAAAGCGGACAGAATAACCAAACTTAGTACCAATGATAACGTCTGCAGCACCGTCTGTCAGAAAGACATTGATTAACTCGTCTTCATCCTTCAAATTCAAAGCCTTAAGACCGTTCTGACGAATATTAGCAAATTCTGTCACACTGGTCCGTTTGACCACCCCATGACGGGTAGTAAAGAAGAGATAGGAATCATCACTGCGGTCTTGCTGGACATTAATAATGGTCTGAATAGTCTCTCCTTCATCCAGCTTCAAGAGATTGACCACTGGCAAGCCCTTGGCTGTCCGGCCATACTCAGGGATTTCATATCCTTTGAGACGATAGACTCGGCCTTTGTTAGTAAAGAAGAGCAGTCTATCGTGGGTACTCGTTGAAACCAGCTCTTTGACGAAGTCATCGTCTTTGACACCTGTTCCTTGAACACCGCGGCCTCCGCGTTTCTGAGCTGTGAATTCAGCCTGATTCAGACGTTTGATATAGCCTTTATTAGACAGGGTAATCAAAACATCCGCTTCCTCAATCAAATCTTCATCTTCAAGAGAAAGAACTTCTCCCACCATCAGCTCAGTTCGGCGAACATCCGCAAATTTACGTTTGACCTCATCTAACTCTTCCTTGATAATAGCGATAACGCGCTCTGGCTTAGCCAAGATATCAGCCAAGTCCGCAATCAAAGCAATCAGCTCGTCGTACTCTGACTGAATCTTATCTCGTTCCAAACCAGTCAGACGACGCAGACGCATATCAAGGATAGCCTGACTCTGGCGCTCAGACAGTTCAAACTTAGCCATCAATTCAGCCTGTGCTTCTGCGTCCGTCTCGCTATTACGGATAATGCGAATCACTTCATCAATGTGATCCAGCGCAATCAGCAAACCAGCCAAGATGTGAGCTCGAGCTTCCGCCTTTTCTTTATCAAAAGCCGTCCGTCGAGTCACTACTTCTTTTTGGTGCTCAATGTAAGCCAACAAAATCTCACGTAGAGACAGAATCTTTGGAACACCATTTTGAATAGCCAGCATATTGAAGCTGAAATTGGTCTGCATCTGAGTCAGCTTGAAAAGGTTATTTAGAATGACATGTGCAGAGGCATCACGACGAACCTCAATGACAAAACGGACCCCTTCACGGTTGGACTCATCACGAACAGCTGTGATACCGTCAATGCGTTTTTCCTGCACCAGACGAACAATATGCTCATGGACCTTAGTCTTATTAACCATGTATGGGAACTCAGTTACGACAATTCGCTCACGGCCATTTTTCATCTCTTCGATTTCAGTGCGAGAACGAAGAACAATCGAACCTTTCCCTGTTTCATAAGCCCGGTGAATACCGGACTTGCCCATAACCAGTGCTCCAGTCGGAAAATCTGGTCCAGGCAAGACTTCCATGATGTCGCGAGTTGTTGCTTCCGGATTGTCCATAACAAGCTTAACTGCATCAATAGACTCACCAAGATTATGAGGTGGGATATTAGTCGCCATCCCGACCGCAATCCCTGTCGCTCCATTTACAAGCAGGTTAGGGAAGCGAGCAGGAAGAACTACAGGCTCTCTCTCGCTGGCATCATAGTTGTCAATATAATCAACAGTGTTTTTATTAATATCACGAAGCATCTCCAGAGCAATCTTGCTCATCCGTGCTTCTGTATAACGCTGGGCAGCGGCTCCGTCTCCATCCATAGAACCGAAGTTCCCATGGCCGTCTACTAGCATATAACGATAGCTCCACCATTGAGCCATCCGCACCATCGCTTCATAAATAGAGGAGTCACCATGCGGGTGATACTTACCCATGACATCCCCAGTGATACGAGCTGATTTCTTGTGAGGCTTCTCAGGCGACACGCCCAGCTCATTCATACCATAGAGAATCCGACGGTGAACTGGCTTGAGACCATCACGAACATCTGGAAGTGCCCGAGCCACGATAACACTCATTGCGTAATCGATGAAACTAGTCTTCATTTCGCTAGTCAGATTAACATTTACTAAGTTTCTGTCTTGCATTAAAAAATGCCTTTCTTTCATATTAAACTATCCTATATTATACCACATTTTCTTTAATTTTTCAGTATTTTGAACCGTTTGTAAAAACGTTTACATCGCTAGATACACAAGTTGACCGTGACAAAATATGCCAAAAGTGGTAGAATGAATATGTATGGAAAATCTTTCCAAAAAAAATAAGGAGATGTTTAGAAATGACTGCTACTAAACAACATAAAAAAGTCATCCTTGTCGGTGACGGTGCTGTAGGTTCATCTTACGCATTTGCTCTTGTAACCCAAGGTATCGCTCAAGAACTTGGTATTATTGAAATTCCTCAATTATTTGAAAAAGCTGTCGGTGATGCTGAAGACCTTAGTCACGCCCTTGCCTTCACTTCACCTAAGAAAATCTACGCAGCTACTTATGCAGACTGTGCGGATGCAGACCTCGTTGTTATCACTGCAGGTGCACCTCAAAAACCAGGCGAAACTCGACTTGACCTTGTTGGCAAAAACTTGGCAATCAACAAATCTATCGTTACTCAAGTCGTTGAATCAGGCTTTGACGGTATCTTCCTCGTTGCTGCTAACCCAGTAGACGTTTTAACTTACTCAACTTGGAAATTCTCTGGCTTCCCTAAAGAACGCGTTATCGGTTCAGGTACTTCACTTGACTCAGCTCGCTTCCGCCAAGCTCTTGCTGAAAAGATTGGCATCGACGCTCGTTCTGTTCATGCCTACATCATGGGTGAGCACGGGGACTCTGAGTTTGCCGTTTGGTCACACGCTAACGTTGCAGGTGTGAAATTGGAGCAATGGTTGCAAGCTAACCGTGACTTGAACGAACAAGACTTGGTTGATCTTTTCATCTCCGTTCGTGACGCAGCTTACTCTATCATCAACAAAAAAGGTGCAACTTACTACGGTATCGCGGTTGCTTTGGCTCGTATCACAAAAGCTATTCTTAACGATGAAAATGCTGTATTGCCATTGTCAGTCTTCCAAGAAGGCCAATATGGTGTTGAAAATGTCTTCATTGGTCAGCCTGCTATCGTTGGTGCTCACGGTATCGTGCGTCCAGTAAACATCCCACTGAACGATGCTGAAACTCAAAAAATGCAAGCTTCTGCTAAAGAATTGCAAGCAATTATTGATGAAGCATGGAAGAATCCAGAATTCCAAGAAGCATCTAAAAACTAATTATAAAAACATCTCCTGATTAAAGGGGATGTTTTTTAGTTGCTTTAAATGGATTTGTTAGCAAAAATTTCAAGCAACTAAGGCACAACAAGATCACTCTCTATGTCCTCTAAAGAAGAAATCCAAACAAAATCTGTGTGCTCTTCTAAATCCAATATAATATCACGCTCTTCCAAAATCCTACCCGCATAAACTAGGCGTGTAAAAACAGTATCTTTGCTAGCATCAAACTGAATATCTTCGTGAATAATCTTATCAATCTGAAGTTTTTGATTAACCTCCTCCATAGCCTCACGTAGAGCGGCCTCTCTAGGCAGTTCATTCTCTTCTACACTCCCACCTGGAATATCCCAATAAGATGGATAGACATTAGGAAGGCCACGCTTTATCTTGGAGCGTTTGATAAGCAAATACTTCCCCTCTTTCTCGATTAAGGTATGAGCGATTAATTTTACTGTTATTGCATTTTTCTCCAAGAAAGAGCAAAAAAAGACTCCGAGGAGTCCAATTTTAAGTCATCCACCCTGAGAGAATCGAACTCCCATCTCAAGAACCGGAATCTTGCGTGATATCCATTACACTAAGGGTGGCAACTAATTCATTATAACTGATTTTCTCTGAAAATACAAGTGAAAATCAGAAAAAGAAGTTGAGAAATCTCAACTTCTTTTATCTAATTACAATTCAATATCGCCAAACAAATCAGCCATTGAGAATCCAGTTTGAGTTTCTGGAAGTTCAAAGTCACGTTTTTCTTGACGTTTTGGACGACGAGGACGTGATTGACGTTTCTCATCTTTTTGGCCTTCTTCTTGAGCTGGCCGCTCTTCAAGAGCCTTGATAGAAAGTGATACACGCTCATCAGCAGCATTCACTTCAAGAACCTTAACAGTCACTTCTTGACCAACCTTAAGGGCATCCTTAGGGCTTTCAACACGTTTGTGTGAAATTTGTGAGATGTGAACCAATCCATCGATACCTGGCAATACTTCAACGAAAGCACCGAAATCAGTCAAACGTTTTACAGTTCCTTCAATCACATCGCCTGCAGCAAGTTTTTGCTCAACGCCATCCCATGGTCCAGGTGTTGTTGCTTTAAGAGAGAGGGAGACACGTCCTTCTTCTTCGTTCAAATCAAGAACTTTCACTTCGATTTCATCACCAACTGATACAACAGACTTAGGTGATACATTGCGCTCATGTGACAATTCAGTCAGGTGAACCAATCCGTCAACTCCGCCAAGGTCAATGAAAGCACCGAAGCTAGTGATGCGAGCAACTTTACCAGTTACAATATCACCAACATTCAACTTACCAAAGACTTCAGCACGTGCTGCTGCAGCTTCAGCTTCTACAACTTCACGACGTGAAAGGATGAAGCGGTTTTCTTTTGGATCTACTTCTTTAATCTTAGCATCAAACTCTTGACCTACAAAACGCTCAGTGTTGCGAACGAAACGAGTATCAAGCATTGAAGCAGGGATAAATCCACGAAGTCCTTCAAACTCAACTGAAAGTCCACCTTTAACGGCACGAGTGCCCTTAACAGTGACAACTTCTTCTTCACGACCAACCAATTTGTCCCATGCTTTGCGAGCTTCTAAACGTTTTTTAGATACTAGGTAAGTTACAGTATCAGTATCTTTACCTACTACTTGACGAAGAACAAGCAATTCAAGTGTTTCACCTGGTTTTACAAGGTCGTTGATATCAGCGTCGCGGTCGTTTGTCAACTCACGAAGAGTCAAAACACCTTCAACACCAGTTCCAGCGATTGCAACATTAGCTTGGTTAGCGTCAACAGTCAATACTTCAGCAGTAACGACGTCACCCGGCTCAACTTGGCTAACACTGTTTAGCAAATCTTCAAATTCATTCATCTAAAAAAATCCTCCAACAATCAAGCTTTCGCTTGACATACTACTTATTTATTTTCCTAAGCACCCGCAAATGACATTGATCTATCGTTAACGATTTCCATAGATCGGAAGAGCG
>CAUVQK010000089.1:0-5784 GCA_963553705.1 uncultured Streptococcus sp. | reverse complement strand
GAAGGAACAAAGAAGGAATCAATAGTTTAAAATGATGAAAATAATATTTATGGGAACACCGGACTTCTCAGCGACTGTCCTAAAAGGGCTGCTGGACAGCGGTCAATACGAAGTATTAGCAGTGGTAACGCAGCCGGACCGTGCTGTCGGTCGAAAAAGAGAGATTCGCATGACTCCAGTAAAAGAATTGGCCTTAGAATACAAGCTACCGGTTTATCAACCGGAAAAGCTGGCTAAAAGCTCGGATTTAGAGGAGCTGATGAACTTAGAAGCAGATGGTATTGTCACAGCTGCTTTTGGGCAGTTTTTGCCTAGCCGCTTACTGGACAGTGTTGACTTTGCGGTGAATGTTCATGCTTCTTTGCTGCCTAAATACCGAGGTGGTGCGCCCATTCACTATGCTCTGATCAATGGCGATGAGCAAGCGGGTGTTACGATTATGGAAATGGTCAAGGAGATGGATGCTGGAGATATGATAGCCAGTAAGGCGACGCCGATTGAAGAGACTGACAATGTCGGAACTCTCTTTGAAAAATTGGCGCTTATCGGTCGAGATCTGTTATTGGATGTTCTGCCAGCTTATAGGGCTGGGCAGATTATACCTCAGCCGCAGGATCCTAGTCAGGTCACTTTCTCTCCGAATATCAGCCCAGAAGAAGAGCGGATAGACTGGAGCAAAACAAACCGACAAATTTTCAATCAAATTCGTGGCATGTATCCTTGGCCAGTAGCTCATACCTTGCTTCAGGGGCAACGCTTTAAGATTTATGAAGCAGATATGGCGGCTGGCAGTGGTCAGCCGGGACAGATATTGTCTATTAGTAAAAAAGAGCTTGTGGTCGCAGCTGGTCAGGGAGCTCTCTCGCTGAAGACGGTTCAGCCTGCTGGTAAGCCCAAGATGGCTATCGTTGATTTTTTGAATGGACTGGGCCGCAGCCTGTCCATAGGAGATACTTTTGGAAAGTAAGCAAAAAACGGCCCGTTGGCAGGCCTTGGAAATTTTGGAAGAAGTTTTTGAAGAAGGAGCCTATTCCAATATCGCCTTAAACCGGGCTCTGAATCAAAGCTTGCTGAGTCAAGCAGATAAAGGCCTGGTAACAGAGCTGGTTTACGGCACAGTTGCTCGAAAAATCACTCTGGAATGGTATTTATCCCATCTGATTGAGGATAGGGACAAATTGGATAACTGGCTCTATATTCTGCTTATGCTCAGTCTGTACCAGATGCTCTATCTGGATAAAATCCCTCAGCATGCAGTTGTTCATGAGGCTGTTGAAATTGCGAAAATCCGTAAGCGCGGCAGCGAAAAATTTGCCAATGCCTTGTTACGTAGGATTGAGCGTGAGGGTGTGGCTGATTTTGAAACAATCAAGCGCAAAAACAAGCGCTATTCGATTCAGTATTCTCTGCCGGTCTGGCTGGTCAAAGACCTGATAGAAGAGTTTGGCGAAGAAAGAGCTCTAGCTATCTTTGCCAGTCTCTTTGTTCGTAGTAAGGCCAGCATTCGCGTGACGGATATGTCGCGCAAGGCAGAGCTTCGCCAGCTTTTAGGAGCTGAGGACTCTCTTTTATCTCCGTCAGCCTTGGTTAAGAAACAGGGGCATTTTGCTGGGCATCAGCTCTTTGAAAGCGGAGCGATTACGATTCAGGATGAGTCTAGCCAGCTTGTGGCTCCGACTCTAGCCATCGAAGGGGAGGAGGAGATTTTGGATGCCTGCAGTGCACCGGGCGGAAAGACTGTCCACATGGCTTCCTATCTTACGAGAGGCCACATTACAGCCTTAGACCTCTACGATCATAAGTTAGAGCTTGTAGAAGAAAATGCAGCACGGCTGGGCTTGGCAGATAAAATTACCACTAAAAAGCTAGACGCGACTAAGGTGTTTGAGACGTTTGGCCCAGATGCTTTTGATAAAATCCTGGTGGACGCTCCTTGCTCTGGTATTGGCTTAATTCGCCGCAAACCGGATATAAAATATAATAAAGAAAATGCGGATTTTGAGAATTTACAAAAAATTCAGCTGGATATACTAGACAGCGTTTGTCAAAGTCTACGTAAAGGTGGTATAATAGCTTATAGTACTTGCACGATTATGGCCAAAGAGAATTTTGAGGTTGTCGAAAAATTTCTGGCCAGTCATCCGAACTTTGAGCAAGTCTTATTAGACCATGAAAGAAAAGATATCGTCAAAGACGGTTGTATCTTGATTACGCCGGAATTATATGAAAGCGACGGATTTTTTATCAGTCAATTTAGGAAGATATCGGAATAAGAGGAGGAAACTGACAGTATGGAAATTTCATTGTTAACAGATGTTGGTCAAAAGCGTACAAATAACCAAGATTATGCCAATCTTTTTGTGAATCGGGCTGGCAAGACCCTGATCATCTTGGCAGATGGTATGGGCGGTCACAGAGCTGGAAACATTGCCAGCGAAATGGCTGTGACAGACTTAGGAGCTGCCTGGGTTGATACACAGATTGATTCGGTGAATCAAGTACGTGAATGGTTTGCGGAGAACTTGGAAGAGGAAAATCAGCGCATTCATCAATTTGGTCAAGATGAAGAATACAAGGGAATGGGCACGACTTTGGAAGCCTTGGCTATCATTGATAATCAAGCCATCTATGCCCATATCGGTGATTCTCGCATTGGCTTGATTCGCGGTGATGAATACCGCCAGCTGACTAATGATCACTCACTTGTTAATGCTTTGTTGAAAGCTGGACAGATCACTCCAGAAGAAGCAGAGCGTCATCCGCAGAAGAATATCATTACCCAATCTATTGGTCAAAAAGACGAAGTACAGCCTGACTATGGCATGATTACCTTGAAAGATGGTGACTACCTCCTGCTTAACAGTGATGGTCTGACCAATATGATTTCAGACAGTGAAATTTGTGACATTGTCACTAGCGACATCAGCCTGTCTGAAAAAACACAAACCTTAATTCGCTTTGCCAACAATGCTGGAGGACTGGATAACATCACAGTTGCTCTGGTTCGCTTTGACAAGGAGGATAAGGCATGATTCAAATCGGCAAAATCTTTGCCGGGCGATATAAAATCATCAAGCAGATTGGCCGTGGAGGCATGGCAGATGTCTATCTGGCCAAGGACTTGATTTTGGATGGTGAGGAAGTTGCGGTAAAGGTTCTTAGGACCAATTACCAGACAGATCCTATCGCTGTCGCGCGTTTCCAGCGGGAAGCTAAGGCGATGGCTGACTTGGACCATCCGCACATCGTTCGGATTACTGATATTGGGGAAGAAGATGGCCAGCAGTATCTGGCTATGGAATACGTGGCAGGTCTTGACCTCAAGCGCTATATCAAAGAGAATTCTCCGATTTCAAATGAAGAAGCAGTCAGAATCATGGGACAAATCTTGCTGGCGATGCGCTTGGCGCATACACGCGGTATTGTCCATCGTGACCTGAAACCACAAAATGTCCTCTTGACCCCAGATGGCAATGCCAAGGTAACAGACTTTGGAATTGCGGTGGCCTTTGCGGAGACAAGTCTGACTCAGACTAACTCTATGCTAGGCTCGGTTCATTATCTATCACCTGAGCAGGCGCGTGGCTCTAAAGCAACTGTTCAGAGTGATATTTATGCGATGGGGATTATTTTTTATGAGATGCTGACTGGTCATATCCCTTATGATGGGGATAGTGCCGTTACGATTGCCCTGCAGCATTTCCAAAAGCCGCTACCATCCATCATTTCTGAAAATCCTAATGTGCCTCAGGCCTTGGAAAATGTGGTCATTAAGGCAACAGCCAAAAAACTGACGGATCGCTATCAGTCGGTTGCAGAGATGTATGTTGACTTGTCCAGCAGCTTATCCTACGAGCGCCGCAATGAAAAGAAATTGGTCTTTGATGATGTTGCGAAAGCAGACACCAAGACCTTGCCAAAAATCTCACCTGTACCTCAGCCGGCAGTTCCACCTGTTAAGTCAACAACGCCTAAAGCGGAAGCGGCTGAAGTCAAGGAAGAGACAGCTGATGCGGTTAAGAAAGTTCCAAAGAAACGTCGCTTGAGAACGCGTTACAAGGTACTTTTCTTTGCAGTCCTATTGGTTTTGGCGGCTTTTGTTGTCCTTCTTTATAATAGCCCATCCAATACCAGCGTGCCAGATGTTTCTGGTCAGACTGTGGCAGAGGCTCGCTCCGCTATCGAAGCTAAGAAGCTGGTTGTCGGAGAGGAAAAGGAAGAATACAGCGACAATGTCGAATCTGGCAAAGTTATTAAAACCGATCCACAGGCTAACAGTCAGCGCCGCGAAGGCAGCAAGATTGATCTGATTATTTCTAAGGGACCAAAGACCTTTGTGATGGAAGATTATGTCGGTCAAGCAAAATCAGCCGTAGTTGAAAATCTGAAAACAAACTATAATGTTTCTGAGAAATTGATTGAGATTGTTGAGGAGGAATCGGACGAGTACGAGCCAGGTCAGGTCATTCGCCAGTCACCGGCAGCTGGTTCGACCTATAATTTGACTTCTAATCATAAGATCAAGCTGACAGTGGCGAAAGAAGTAACTAGTGTGTCCATGCCTGACTTTGGCAGCATGCAGTACACCTACGCTAATGCACGGTCTTACTTGATCCAAATGGGAATTTCTTCTTCCCGAATTGAGCGAGTTGTTGACCGTTCGGTCACTTCGACTCAGGCAGACTTGGTAACTTCCCAGTCACCAGCGGCAGGTCAGACAATTGACCTCAAGTCAAATGAAAAAATCACTCTTTACGTGACAGAAGCAACGACACCATCGTCATCTAGCTCGTCATCATCTAGCAGCTCTAAAAACAGTTCATCATCCGATGATGAAAGTCATTCTAGTAGTTCTAGTTCTTCAGAACATCAATGATAAAAGACCATTCCTTTTAAGCTTTCTAGCTTGAAAGGAATGTTTTTTTCTTTTTTGCTGGACAAATTTCCCTATTTCATGCCTTGGACGGAGGTTTTTTGGTTTAATTTTGTTAAAATAGGAAGGTAGAGAAAGGAAACGGCTATGTGGAAGGTTCAATTATTTGTCTTTGTTGAAACAGTCTTATTATCTATGGCATTGGTTACCATGTTGGCAGCTGATTTTTCACGAGTTGTCATTATCTTGGTCCTTTTTTTGCTGCTGCTCTATTATTACTTCGGCAAGCAAAAAGGGAATTTTCTGCTGGTCGCTTCTATGATTATGCTGTTTTTCATTATCATGCTCAATCCCTACGTCATTGCTGCCCTTTTATTCGCGCTGGTTTATGGGATGATTGTTGCCTATCCTTATATCTATAAGGAAAATCAAGAAACCCATCTCGTTTATGAAGAAGATGTGGAAATTCAGAGTGAAAAAAATCGCTGGTTGGGGGACCTGCAGCATTTTTCTAAGGACAGCTGTCAATTTCATGACATCAATCTTTTGCGTATCGTTGGGAAAGACACCATTCATTTGGAAGACGTGATTTTGGTCAACCATGATAATGTCATTGTCATTCGAAAAGGTTTTGGCGATACCAAGATTATTGTGCCGCTGGATGTAGAAATTCAGCTGCAAATCAATACTCTTTACGGGGAGCTGAACTTCCTGCATCATCCATCTCGCAAGCTGCGCAACGAAACCATTTCGCTGACGACACCAGACTATAAACGGGCCAATAAGACAGTGAAGATTGTCCTCGTCAGCTTCTTAGGAAATGTGGAGGTTGTCAGAAAGTGAAGAAATCAAATTATTTTCTCATTCTCCTCTATACTTTCTTTGTTTTATTTATCATCTTTCATTATATT
>CAUVQK010000088.1:0-5804 GCA_963553705.1 uncultured Streptococcus sp. | reverse complement strand
TGAAGTGTCATAATTGTTACTCCAATAATCAGAGTAACAATTAGCGCTATAATTAATAGAGTCGCTATTTTGCTTTTTTTCATCATTTTCTCTTATATTTCTACTTCTTTCTATAATTTCACAATATCACTTCTTAAGTCACTTCGTTTCTAAGAATATTCCATCTTCACCTCCTCATATACTGAACGCCTCGGAAAAGGAGAAAGGCTGTTAGGATCAGAGAAACAAGCCAGATGGTCTTCAGGAGGTAAAACTGAATCAGATAAGTAGAGATGATAGCTCCGACTACAAAGCTTGCCAGTAGGGCTACAAAGAAAAGGCCTACTTTCAAATCTTTCGCTTTCTTGTTTCGAGCATAGTTACCAAAAGCTACCATGGTTTTCTTGATATTCCCCGTCATAAAGGAGTTGTTATAGACAATGCCATCCACCTCGCCAAAAGCCGTCGCAACCAGGCCCATGCAGAAAGCCAGTGGCGGCACGATATAGAGATGGGGTACATTTGCTGGCAAAAATCCTGCGACAGTTGTCGTCAATATCAAGGGAAAAACGCTGGACAGCCTGCGCCAAGAATGCTCAAAATGATGCTGAAAAACAGTCATCAAAAAAATCCCCAGCATAAAAGCCAACATAGTTGCCAATTTCACTTCGATTCCTCTTGTCTCTCGATTGATGAGCTCAACCGAAAGGAAAACGACGTTTCCCGTCTGACCTGCCACCAAGGTACCACCCCTCTCAATAAAGGTATAGGCATCGATAAATCCTGCACAAAAGGTCAAGAGACAGGCAAAAAATTTTGAACGAGAGTGAAACTCTCTTTTTACAAATTGTTTCATAAACCACCTACAAAATAAGGGAGTGACCAGACTCCGAAAATCATAGATTTCAGTCCGTCCACTTCCCCTTGCTAGAATACATTACAAAAACCTTGCAGCTACTGCGATTTACCAGATTTACAAACTGTTATTTCCTCAAATGACAGAGCTAGAAAGCTGCCTGTCCTAGCCCTCTCTGGCTTCCTTAAGGATTTTTTCAATCTTGGTCGTAATCAGGTCAATAGCCACCTTGTTAGAAGCTCCCTCTGGAATAATGACATCCGCATAGCGCTTGGTCGGCTCGATGAACTGATGGTACATAGGCTTAACGACACCCAAATACTGCTCAATAACGCTATCCAAACTGCGGCCACGCTCTTCCATGTCCCGCTTAATACGACGAATAATCCGAACGTCATCATCTGTGTCCACAAAAATCTTAATATCCATCAAATCTCTCAGGCGCTGGTCCTCTAAGACCAAAATCCCCTCAACGATGAACACATCCTGAGGCTCCTGACGATAGGTCTTTTTGCTGCGGGTATGCTCCGTATAGTCGTAAGTGGGAATATCCACTGGTCGACCAGCCAAGAGCTCCTTGATTTGCTCAATCATCAGGTCCGTGTCAAAGGCAAAAGGATGGTCATAGTTGGTCTTCACCCGCTCCTCAAAAGTCAGATGCGTCTGATCCTTATAGTAGGAGTCATGCTCAATCATGGCAATATTTTCATTTGGAAAATTAGCCAAAATTGCTCGAGAAACACTGGTCTTTCCGCCTCCGGAACCACCAGTCACACCAATAATAATAGGTCTATTTTGCATTATAAGCTCCATCTCTTGTTATCTTATCTATTTTACCGCAATTCATGTTATAATGAAAGAGCTAAAATAAAAAAAGTACATGCTTAAAAATAGAAAAAAGGAGGTTTTTATGCTCAAACTTGGAATCATCGGAACAGGTTCTATTTCTCATGAGTTCATCAAGGCCGCTCACTCAACAGGCGACTATCAGCTGGCAGCTGTCTACTCTCGGACTTTAACTTCTGCTGAGCGCTTTGTGCAAAACTATGAAAATACAGCCGTCTATACTGAAATGCTGGACTTTCTGTCGTCTGATATCGATGTCGTTTATATTGCCAGTCCCAACAGCCTGCATTTCAATCATGCCAAGGTAGCTATTCTGGCTCGTAAACATGTCATTGTCGAAAAGCCTGCGGTTTCTCGTCCCAAAGAATGGCGGGAATTGATCAAGCTAGCTGACGAGCATCAAGTCTATCTCTTTGAAGCTGCCCGCAACTATCATGAGCAGGCCTTTGATACAATCAGTGATTTTCTCAAGGACAAGACCGTCTTGGGAGCCAACTTCACCTATGCCAAGTATTCTTCAAAAATGCAGGCTCTGCTTGCGGGAGAGGAGCCTAACGTTTTCTCAGCTAAGTTTTCTGGCGGCGCTTTGATGGACTTGGGTGTCTATCCAGTCTATGCGGCTATCAGACTTTTCGGCCATCCCCGCTTCGCTCGCTACAGCGCCCAGCAGCTAGCTAATACGATTGATTTAAATGGAGCCGGCTGTCTCATCTATACAGATTTTCAAGTTCAGATTCAGGCCGGTAAAAATATAAACAGCAATCTGCCTGCAGAGATTTACACAGGTCAGGGAACTCTGACTTTAGATGGGATTGAATTTATCAGCTCTGCTATTTTCCAAAATCTGGACGGTCAAGAGGAGCTGCTGCCTATCCAGCGTGCTTCCCATACCATGCTGGAGGAAGCTCAGGCTTTCGCGCGAGTGCTCAAGGGCGGACAGGATGCAGCTTATGAGAAATGGTTGGATGCGGCAGCGGCTGTTCATGAAAGCTTATTTGTCATGCGCAAGGACGCTGGCATTAGATTTGAGGTTGATGATGATTAAGGAACAATTTCCCCCGAGCTGGCGAAATCAGCTGGCTCAGTTAGGCTTTGAAGATTTGACAGCTATTCAGGAGAAGATGTTTGATTCTATTTCTGCAGGCGATACGGTGCTGGGAATCAGTCCAACTGGTACTGGTAAAACTCTGGCCTATCTCTTTCCCAGTCTGCTCAAACTGACACCTAAAAAAGCCCAACAACTCTTGATTTTAGCTCCTAATACTGAGCTGGCTGGACAAATCTTTGAGGTCTGCAAGACTTGGGCGGAGCCTTTAGGGCTGACAGCTCAGCTCCTGCTCTCCGGTTCCAGTCAGAAGCGACAAATCGAGCGCCTTAAGAAAGGTCCAGAAATTATCATCGGAACGCCTGGACGGATTTTTGAGTTGGCCAAGCTCAAGAAAATCAAGATGATGAATGTCGAAACCATCATTTTGGACGAATTTGACCAGCTGCTCAGCGATTCTCAGTATCACTTTGTAGATAAAATCACCCACTATGCGCCTCGTGACCACCAGCTGGTATATATGAGCGCTACCGCTAAGTTCGACCACGACAAGATTGCTGAAAATACCCTAGAAATCAGCATTGACGACCAAGTTTTGGACAACATCCAGCATTTTTACATGCAAGTCGAAAAACGTGATAAGGTGGACTTGCTCCGCAAGTTATCAAATGTTGAAGATTTCCGCGGACTGGTCTTCTTCAACGCTCTGTCAGACCTAGGCAGCGCTGAGGAAAAACTCCAGTATCGTGAAGCCAATGCTGTTTCATTGGCCAGCGATGTCAACGTTAAGTTCCGCAAGGTTATTCTAGATAAGTTTAAAGAACACCAGATTACTCTCTTGCTAGCTACTGACTTGGTTGCTCGCGGCATAGATATTGACTCGCTAGAATGCGTCGTCAACTATGACCTTCCACGCGATTTAGAAACCTACACCCACCGCTCTGGCCGAACCGGCCGCATGGGCAAGGAAGGCTATGTCATTACCTTTATCAGCCATCCAGAAGAGCTGAAAACATTGAAAAAATACGCTTCTGTGCGCGAAATTGTACTAAAAAATCAAGAACTTTATATAACGAGTTAAACTAAAAAGCTTTGGAAACATTAGATTTCCAAAGCTTTTTGATTTTACTCATTACCAACAAGAATTTCAAAAATCTAAACCCAAGGACCGTTTTAGTCTCTGCCGTAATAAATACGATGTGGCTCCAGCTGACCTTCCAGCAGCTCATCGACCGTCACCAGAGTATAGCCGTTACTCTTCAGATATTCGAGGACACTTGGCAGAGCGTCAATACTGGTCTGGTGAATATCATGCATGAGGATAATTGAACCTGGCTGGGTTTTAGCAATCTCTTGCATAATAGCTTTAGTATTGCGTGTCTTCCAGTCTAGACTGTCCACATTCCACATAATAAAGGACTGGTCAACCGAATTTTGGATTGTAGCATTAATAGCTCCATAAGGAGGCCGCGTAATCGTTGGCTTGATGCCTATGACATTGTTAATAGCGATCTGAGTATCAAGGATTTCTTTTTGGGCTGACTCCAGAGGTAGTTTGGTTAAGACTGGATGGTCCCATGTATGAATCCCAATCTGATGACCTTCATTGTGCACGCGCTTGACAATCGCTTCATTACCAGCAATGTTTTGCCCAACCATAAAGAAGGTCGCCTTGGCACCGTATTTCTTGAGGATATCCAGAGCCTGCGGTGTTGTCTTAGGATCTGGACCGTCATCAAAGGTCAGAGCAACCATTTTCACATGCTTCTTAGCCTCAAAACTCTGATAAGCTGCCAAGTCATCACCGGTCAGATAGTCCGCATTGATCTGGTCATAAAAGCTAGACAAAGGAACGTCAATGCTGGTTAAGCCTTGCACTTCCTTGCTCAATTTAATTGAAAAATGGCTGTACTCATAACGGAAAGACCACTGACCCAACTCCGTTCCATTGAGGGTATTGAGAATTTCCGTCTGCACCGCCTCATCGGCCTGTCTAAAGGTCAGCTGGCTGGATATCTCGTTGATGAAGATTTCCTTAGCTGCATCTGGATCCTGAAAAAGCTTATCTAGAGTGAAAGGGCTACCATCTGCACCGAGATAGCTGTCAGCAACTTCCCGCTCTTCTCCTTTACTGATTTTCATCTCTTTGACATGATAGTCCTTGCGATGCACCAGTACTTCTTTGACATCCTTCAGGCTCGTTTCTTTTTCGTCAGCATAGTAGAAGGTCAATTCCTCAATCTTATCACCCTTCTTCTGATTATCCTTAATCGTCTGGCTATCTACGTCCATCTGCTCCTTGACGCTTGCCATAACCTGACCATCCAGCAGAGGATAGAAGGACTCCACATAGTGGCTGCCAATCATCTTGCTCTGCTTTTCAGTATTTTCAGCGTGGTAGGTCTCTTCTTGGGCAATCAGCACACTAACTTTCTCTTGCAGTTCCTTTTCTTGGAAAATAGCGTAAATTTTTACAGCACCCAGAAATAGAGCAGCAACAAAAGCTAAAGCTAGCAAGCTGAGAACAATGAGTGTTTTCTTGCCGTGTTTCTTGTTATTTTGTCTTTTCATACACCTGTCCTAAATGAATAAAAATCATCATTTATCTTGCAAAATTAACTGCAGCTAGATGTTAGAGACTCTTCTCACGAATGACTTCCACCTTGTAGCCATCAGGATCTTTTACAAAATAATAATTAGGCGGGTTGCCAGGAAGACCCTTTGGATCTGTCACTTCATAGCCTTTAGCCTTTTGCTCAGCGTGCAGACCTTCCAAGTCTGGCGTGCTAAGTGCCACATGAGCAAAACCGTCCCCAATCACATAAGGACCATGGTCATAGTTATAGGTCAGTTCCAGCTCATAATCATCACCTTCCAAACCTAGATAAACGATAGTAAACTGATAATCTGGAAAATCCTTGCGACGAAGCTCCTTAAAACCAAAAGCCTCTGCATAAAAAGCGATAGACGCTTCCAAATTCTCAACACGCAAACAAGTATGTAACATTTTTGATGCCATAATTTCACCTCATTCTTTCTTGTTTATTATTATACCCTATTTTAGGCAAAACTTATATT
>CAUVQK010000087.1:0-5831 GCA_963553705.1 uncultured Streptococcus sp. | reverse complement strand
TTAGAAGCCGAAAAATCAATCTTCTTCAACTCCGTCTCAAAGGTCGTATGTCGACAGTGGTCGGACCAGTAAGTATCTAAAACCTTAAGCTCTGTCTCCGTCGGGAAACGGCCAATCGATTTGAAATAGTCTTGAATGAAGAGCAAATCTGCTACTTCCATAGCCAGACCATGCTCCTGCTTGTAGGCTTTAAAGTCCGCTTCCGTATAGTCCTTAAAGAAGTCCAGAACCGGAATGGTCTTATCTGACTCGGAGAATTGCTCCAGCTGGATTGGTTGCTCAATATCTTTAAAGCGTGAATCAACTGGATTCAGCAAGTATTTCTTGATTGCTGCCAACTCGCTGTCTGAGATGTCTTTATTGACCAAATAAAGCTGAGCGGTTCTCACCAGAACATCTGTCCCAGCACCGAGCAAAAAGAGGGCCTCCTGAGAGCTGGCTGCCCGCTGGTCAAACTGACCCGGCAGCGCTTCGATGGCAAAAAACGCTGTCTCTGCAAGTGCAGCCTCTACTTCCTCTTCCGCCAGCAATCTATCAGTCACCTGCTCGGAGAAAATATGCTTTTCAGCACGAGAAACCAAGTCTTCTGCCAGATGAAAGACATCATAAACTTGAATCATCCGAAGATCTGACAATGTTTTCAACTGAAGATTATGCGTCAGCTCTCTCACCAAGCTCTGTGACTTCACACCGAAGTTGCTCTTCTTCTCTACAAAAATACGCTTGTCCATGATTTTTCACACCCTGTCCTTACTTAATCGCCTGCAATTTTTCCCAAACAACCTGATAGACATCTGTCAGTTCACCAAGGCCACGTCGGAAAACGTCCTTGTCCATGTGATGGCCTTCCGCATCCCAGAGGCGGCAGTTATCTGGTGAAAATTCGTCCGCCAGAATAATCTTGCCATCTTTATCAAAGCCGAACTCTAACTTGAAATCAATCAATTTCAGTCCGATTTGGCGGAACCAGTCTGACAAGAGCTCATTAATCCGACGAGTCTCCTCTTTCAAAAAGGCAATTTCTTCGTCGCTAGCAATCTTCAAGAATTTCACATGTTCGTCATTGATGAAAGGATCATCCAAATCGTCATTTTTGTAGTAAAATTCCACAATCGGAGTTTCAAGCGCGATGCCCTCTTCTACTCCAAAACGTTTGGAAAAAGAACCCGCTGTGTAGTTGCGCAGCACCACTTCCAAAGGAATAATTTCTACTTTTTTATTTAACTGGTCCGTATCCGAAACCTTTTCAATGAAATGCGTCGCCACACCAGCTGCATTGAGTTTTTCAAAAATAAAAGATGAAATCTGGTTGTTGAGCACTCCTTTACCAGCAATCTGCTCCTTCTTGACTCCATTAAAGGCCGTTGCCTGGTCCTTGTAGCGCGCCAAAATGACTTGCTCATCATCTGTAGAGAAAATATCCTTAGCTTTTCCCGAATATAACAACTTATTAGACATTTTAATATTCGCCTTTCGTGGTTTTATACCCTCATTTTATCATCTTTGAATATTTTTTACAAGAAATTCCGTATAAACTTTCTGTATCCAGTTAAAGAAATCGTTTCCTTTCCAAGATACGAAAAAAGACCGGAAGATACCGATCTTTGATTTTTAATGTTGCTTCTTCAGTTTCTCATGGATATAAGCCACCACATCGGAAATTGTTTTGAAGTTATCCATATCCTCATCAGGAATCTCAATATCAAAAGCTTCTTCCAGATTGATGATAAATTCCATCAAATCAACAGAGTCCACTCCCAGCTCCTCTTTCAAATTCAATTCTGGAGTGACATGCAGTTTGCTGCTGTCATGTTCTTGAATGATTTCGACAATTTTTGCATAAATTTCTTTTTCGCTCATGTTTACTCCTTTGCATCTGAAAATTCAATAACCGATTTACCAACAACATCTGTTTCCAACATGGTCCGAATCTGACGAATCGTGCTATAAACAGCCTTAGCATCGCTAGAGCCATGCGTTTTGACAACAGGCGCTTTCAAGCCAAATAGAACTGCACCGCCTGCACTAGAATAGTCCAGACTATTCTTGAGCCCTCGCAGGCTGTCCTTGAGCAGCCAAGCTCCCAATTTAGCCTTAAAACCACCGCCTAAAATAGACTTCTTCAGCTGACCCATGATACTGATAGCGGTTCCTTCGATTGATTTCAGAACGGCATTGCCAGTAAAGCCATCTGCAACGACAACATCCGCCACATCATCCATCAAATCACGCGCTTCTACATTGCCGATAAAGTTAAGTGTTGAATCCCCAGCTAAAAGCTCATAGGCTTCCTTACGCAGAGGGTCTCCCTTACTGCTTTCCGTTCCGTTATTCAAGAGACCCACCCTCGGCTTCTTGATTCCTCGGACATTTTCAGCATAGAAAGAGCCCAAAGTCGCATACTGGTGTAAATGATGGGCTGTGTTTTCAGCATTGGCTCCCAGATCCAGCATATCAAACCCCTGACCGCCAACCGTTGGCATAGTAGATAAGAGCCCCGGTCGGTCAATATTCTTGATACGCCCCACGATAAAGAAACCTGCCGCCAAAAGCGCTCCAGTATTTCCAGCAGACAGCATGGCATCTGCTTCCCCTGCCTTCACAGCCTTGGCTGCCAGCACCATACTAGCCTCTTTCTTCTGACGAATGGCCTTGGTCGGCTCGTCGTCCGAGTCAATCTTCTCCTCCGTATGGATGATGCGGACCCGCTCACCAGCAGTCAGATAAGGCTTGATTTTCGCCTCATCGCCATAAAGGAGAATTTCAATATCCGAAAACTCCTGTACCGCTCGATTGGCTCCTTCCACCAGAGCCTGAGGGGCATTGTCCCCTCCCATAGCATCAACAGCTATTTTTTTCATTCGATTTATTCCTCGTTCTTATCTTTTAAAATGTTTCCCCAGTCCCCCAGAGAATCTATAAATTTTTTGGATTTGAGATGGATGCCGACATATTCATCATAGAGCAGGTCGATAAAATCCCGCAGCTGCTTTTTAATATCTGGCTTCAAAGAAATGGTCTCCAATTCGCTAAAGCGGACCGCCTGAAATTGGTCCAGCAGAAAAAGAAGGTTGGGATTGAGATGACATCGTCTTTCATCCTGGTGATAATGGTCAGGGCAAAGCACTCCGCTATATTTGAAAGAGAAGTCAAAAGGCAGACCCGTCCGATGACAAAAAGCACAGTCATGGAAGTTCAGCGAAACTCCAAAACGTGACAAAATCTGAATCTCAAAGATATTGGTCAGCACTTCATAGTCCAGACCATTATTCATCAGCTCCAGGGTTTTCTGCAGAAAGGCAAAGAGAGCCGGATCCGGCTGATTGTCCTGAAGACTGGCATCTGCCAAGGCTGCCACATAGCTGGCGTAGGCCATGATGAATAAATCCTCATTGATGCGATGATAGGTGACTACATCCTGATAGTCCTCGATATAGCTAAGACCATCATCATTGATTTTCATTAGCAAGTTCGCCGCTGTCAATGGCTGAATGACGGGGGCTAGCTTGGACTTCCCAGCATGCTTGACGAAAAACATACGCTTGCCAGCCTGTTCCGTAAAAATCTTGACCAGCTTATCATCCTCACGGAAATTGCGGTTATAGAGAACCAGACCTTGACTTGTTAGAGATTTAAGCATAGTCCTCCATGTAGTCCTTGAGGCGTTTCAGGGCTTCTCGAATCGTCTCCATACTAGCCGCGTAGGACAGGCGGATATAGCCTTCCCCGTATTGACCAAAAGCCGCTCCCGGGATAAAGGCTACAGCCTTCTTCTCCGCAAAATCCTGCAGAAAGGCGAAAGAATCTTGATTATAACCATCTGGTATTTTAGCAAAAATATAAAAAGCCCCGTCTGGTTTGATGATCTTAAAGCCTAACTCTGCCATTTTCTCTATGATGTAATCACGACGCTGGATATACTCAGCCTTCATTGGCTCCGCATCATCTTTCCCAACTGTCAGGGCTTCAATGCCTGCAAACTGAGCCATAGTATTGGCCGCTGTTACGAGATATTGATGGCTCTTAATCAGCTGAGCAGTGAAAACTGCTGGAGCAAAGATAAAGCCCAACCGCCAGCCAGTCATGGCATGAGACTTAGACAGGCCGTTGATGACAATGGTTTGCTCTGGCAGATACTCCGCGATGGAGACATGCCCCTGCTCTGTATAGGTCAGCTCAGAATAGACCTCATCGCAGACCACAAAGACTTGGTATTTTCCCAGGACATCCGCCAGAGCTTTTATCTGCTCTCGCGAATAAGTCACGCCGGTCGGATTGGCTGGATAATTAAGAATGACCGCTTTTAGCTGCTCGCCCTGTTCTAAAATAGCCGCTTCCAGCATCTCTGGAGTGAGGACAAAGTTATTAGCCGTCGTATCAATCTCGACAATCTCCGCCCCTACTAGATTGACAATGGGCTCATAGCCTGGATAAGCAGGAGCTGGCAGCAAGACCTTGTCCCCTTCTTCTAGAATGGCTGTCAGTGTAGCCGACAAGGCCTCTGTTGCGCCAATCGTGACCAAGAGCTCATCTTCTGGGCGATAGTTTAGATTGTACTTTTCTTTTACAAAGCTACTGGCCGCCTGACGCAGCTCTAAGAGACCGCTCATACCAGTGTAGTGGCTTTGATTAGCATCAATCGCTGCCTTGGCCGCTTCTTTGATATGATCCGGTGTCGTAAAATCCGGCTCTCCTAAGGTCAGCCGAAGAACCCCAGGAATTGCAGAAATCGATTGGTCGAACTGACGAATCAGCGAAACTTCTATTTTTTCTAAGTGTTTATTAAATTTCTTACTTAAATCCATACATACCTCCAGCCGCTCAATAGAACTATTATACTATAAATGCAGAAGCATAGCAAAAGCTATTACATGATTTCTTATGCAGAAAAAGGACTAAGCTTGCACTCAGTCCCTTTTTTCCTTGCCTTAAAATTCTTCTCTGGCAGATAGTGGTTATAGCTGCATCTCACGTGACTGGCCAGTCAACGAGTCGGAGTATAGGTCAATTCCTTGCCATGCTTGGCCAGAAAATCTGCCAGTTCCGAATCAGGAATCTGCCGCAGATAAAGGTTAGAACGAATCGTATCATCTTCCTCACGGCAGGTTGAAAGAACCAAATACCGGTCGCTCGCCTTAATCTTTATCTTAGGATCCTTTGTCCGAGCAGCCTCATAGATATTTCTAAGCTGAGTCGTAAAGTCCTCGTCATCCTTAAACTCCGTCCGATAAAAAGCTGTCTCTTCCGGCACGATAACCAGTCCCATAGCTTGATAATAATACTTACGCTCAGGAGTCTCAATCACGACATATCTATGTTTGTCAAAATAATCCTGACGATCATAGTAGTTGACGTCATTAAACATACGATGATCTCCTGCCTTGCTGCCCCGAGCATGCCCGAAAAGCCAAGTCAAACGATCGCTGAAATCTTTATGATTGTCCTTATCCATAAAGACCGCTCCCATATAGGGCTCTTGCTTTCCTTCAAAAGTCTTCAGCAGATAAGTCTCATTATCTTTCGTTTGCACCACTGGCTCATCCAACTGTGTACCAGGAGAATAGACATAGCCTATCGTTTCTGAATTCACAGCCTTCAGTTTAGCAAAACGCTCTGCTAAATAATCCTTTTCTATCTGACTGGAGTCTGCTGTAGAAGAGCTTGACGTTTCAATCCTGCTGGGAGGCGAAACTCGAGGCTTACTGCCTGTTCCTGAAGAACGGAAAGCATAAAAAACAGAAAAAACAACCAGAACAATCAACAGGAGGCAGATGCCAACAACAAGGAGCTGTTTCTTATTCGAAGCTTGACTCCTATCTTTTTCTTGCATA